>NZ_NZQP01000050.1:0-121509 GCF_002695945.1 Marinimicrobium sp.
AAAAATTCATCGAATGAGCCGTCGGCTCGCGCGCGCTTCAGACCTTCCTCGACCCGTTCGGCCAGCAGGGTATGCTCTCTGTTGACGTAAAAGTACACCGGCCAGGGGTAGGCCAGAACCAGGCTCGACTCAACAGTCAGGCCGCTGATGTCAAAACTCTCCGCTTCACTCATCACCTCCTGTGCCCCGCGCGGAAAGAAATCAAAACGCCCCGCCCGCAGCATCCGGAACAGGGACTCGTATTTACTGGTGGTGGTGACGGGAATCCCGTGCATCCGCAGTACCTGCACATCGAACCAACGCTCCCCTTGTCCGGCCCGAAATGCGCGCAAGTCTTCCAGGGTTTCCACCTGGTTAAACCGGGGTTGATCATCGGCCCGGATAAACGCAATGCGGTACCCCATCAGACCTTTCAGCAGGGGAAAGGGAATGGCCCGGAAGCGCTCGTCACGCTCGGGCATGACCGTGGCGTCAATGATGTGAATGTTTTCCTGGCGGGACAGTTCCTGATACAGGCGCGCCTGGGGTTTGGCCTGTTCAGACAGAATGACTTCACAGGGACCATGATCCTGGGCGGTTTTATCCAGCGCCAGTTGTAGCAGCTGGGCGAAGTAGTTGTAGTGGTCGTGGCGGACTTCTTCACGTAGCGGGAGTACCAGTTGATCCGTGGTCGTGCCGGGGCTCAGTTGGCAGGCGGCGCTGGCCGGGACACTGAGAAGGAGAAAGGGCAGGCTCGTTATGAGAGCCGCCAGCGCCTGAAAAAACCACCGGCTTTGCGACGTGCCTGGGCAGCCCTGGTCAGAGAGGGAAGCCTCCTGATGTAACGGTGGCAAAGGCTGGCTCACGGTGAATGATGGCTCCACAAGGAAATCGGACTAATCAAGTGTAGGAATACTCGCATTATCACACAAGCGTTTTGGCCAGGGCCGAATCCAGGCATCGGGCCGCTGAAGCAAAGCCGGATCCCGGTGGTGGGGGTGACACAGGTAGAGGGTGGTTCGCTCAAACAGGTTCAGCTCGGTAAACACTTCGCGAATTATGGGGTGGTCATTGAAAAACTGATCGAAGGAGCCATCGTCCATGGCTCGTCGCAAGCCGGTTTCCACCCGGTCCGCCAGCGCGACATTGTCTTTGTGAACGTAAAAATAAACCGGAGAGGGATAGGCCAACAGTAAATCCTGTTCAATGATCAAACCCTCGGTATCAAAATTGGCCTGCTCATCGAGAATTTCCTGAGCGCCGCGGGGGAAAAAATCGAACCGCTCCGCTTGCAGCATACGAAACAGGGATTCGTATTTCGGTGCGGTGACCACAGGGATGTCGTGGGCTTTCAGCAGCGTGGCATCAAACCAGTTTTCCCCCTGTCCGGCCCGAAATGTGCGCAGGTCATCCAGGGATTGGATGTTGGAGAAGGCTTCTTTATCTGATTCCCGGATAAAAAACAGTCGGTAACCCATCAATCCCTTCAGCAGCGGTACCGGTACCTCCCGAAAGCGCTCGCTGCGTTCCGGCGTTGCCGTGGCATCAATGATGTCGGCGCCGGTTTTACGTTCAAGGTCGAGGTAGCGGCGCACTTGCGGTTTGTAGCCTTCCGGAACGGTCACCCGGCAGGGACCGTACTCGGTTTCGGTTTTATCCAGGGCCAGTTGCAGCAAGTCTTCATAGTAACTGCGGTGGTCGTGCCTTGCTTCATGGCGCAGTGGTAACAGGACGCTCGGTACATCCTCGCCATCGCGCAGCGTACAGGCGGCTTCACTGGCCAATGGGGCGAGGGTTGCGGTCAGCCAAAGGGCAGGCAGGGACAACCAGCGGGACGCGCAGGCGCGGCCGGTTGCGCAAAAATCAGGCATGTCTCACTCTCGGTCACGACGTTGTGTTGACGGGGGCTATGGGTGCCCCTTCGTTTTGTCAGCTCTAATCAACAGTAGCCTATCGCCGGGAGAAAAGCCACAAGAAGTGGCGCAATAATCAACCTTTATTTACGCAGGATCAAGACCGCCAAACCGAGGGTCAACAAGGCCCAGCTCTCCGGGGGAATTTGCCCCCAGTCAATGCGCTCGGCCCAGGCGGTGAGGGGGCCGCCTAAATGGGGCCAGGCGGTAATACCGGAGCCGATCAGTGCCAGGGTGGCAATCACGGTACGCCGACGTCCGCGGCGCCGGTTCTGTTGCTGGCGCTGCAGCTCCTGGGTCTGGGCTTCCAGGTGGTGGGATACCTTGCTGAGGCTCTGCAGTTGTTGCAGGCCACCGAAAATCAGTTCCGGTACCTGCGGAAATTTTTCCATCCACTCCGGCGCGTAGCGCTGGAATTGTCCCCACAGTGCTTTGGGGTGGAAGCGATCTTTCAGCCAGCGCTCGAGGAAGGGGTGGGCGGTGACCCAAAGATCCAGGTCCGGATAGAGCTGGCGGCCCAGCCCTTCAATATTGAGCAGGGTTTTCTGCAACAACACCAGTTGCGGCTGGACTTCCATATCGAACCGACGCGCGGTGCGGAACAGACTCATCAACAGGTGCCCGAACGAAATGTCTTTCAGCGGTTTTTCAAAAATGGGCTCGCACACGGTGCGCACCGCGGCTTCGAGTTCCTCGACCCGGGTGCCCTCGGGGACCCAGCCGCTTTGCACGTGCAGCTCGGCGACCTGCCGGTAGTCGCGCCGGAACATGGCGAGCAGGTTGCGCGCCAGGTAGTACTGATCTTCCCGGGTCAGGGAGCCGACAATGGCCATGTCCACGGCAATGTACTTGGGGTATTCCGGGTTTTCAGTGGCGACAAAAATGTTGCCCGGATGCATGTCCGCGTGGAAAAAATTGTGCTCGAATACCTGCTTGAAAAATATCTCCACACCGCGTTCGGCCAGCGCTTTCATGTCCGTGCCCTGGGTGTGAAGTTCATCAATATGGGTCACGGGAATGCCGTGAATGCGCTCCATCACCAGCACGTTATTGCGGGTGTAGTCCCAGTAGATTTCCGGGACATACAGGAGCGCAGAGCCATCGAAATTGCGCCGAAGCTGGGAGGCATTGGCCGCTTCGCGTTGCAGATCCAGCTCATCGAAAATGGTATTGCGGTAGTCGCGTACCACATCCACCGGGTGCAGGCGTTTGCCGTCGATGCTGTAACGCTCCACCAGTCGGGCGATCATCATCAGCAGACGAACGTCCTGCTCGATGATCCGCTCGATACCGGGGCGGACAATTTTAATGACCACACGTTGGCCATTGTGCAGGGTGGCGCCGTGCACCTGGGCCACCGACGCCGAAGCCAGCGGCTCCTGCTCGTAGCTGGCAAACACGGTATCGACGCTTTCCCCCAGGCCCCGCTCAACCAGAGCACGAAATTCGGACTTGTCGAACGGCGGCACCTTGTCCTGCAGTCGATTCAGATCGTCCATCATGTCCGGCGGAACCAGATCAGGACGGGTTGAGAGCAGCTGACCAAACTTGATGAAAATCGGGCCCAAGTCTTCCAGCGCCCGGCGCAGTCGTTCCCCCCGGGTCATCTTGCCGGCAGGTTTGAGTTTGCACGGCAGCAGGAACAGCCGCACATACCAGGGCAACTGACCGGGCGGAATCAACAGATCCAGGCGGTAGCGCCAGATGACGAAACTGATGGTGAGCAGGCGACGGAGTACGACTAACACGCTTAGTCCTTAGTGGTTCGGTGCAAAAGAGTCTGCAAGTGTTGAATTCTCGCTTCGGTGCGCTCCAGCGCCAAGGCCAGCTCGTCCACTTCCCGATAGAAATTGTCCAGCTCGGCGCGACCGGGAACCAGCCCCGCCTCCTGGGTAATGAACTCGCCCAGCAGTCGACGGGCCTGGCTGTCTCGCGCCTTTAGCCAACGGCCTCCCGAGCGCAGCAGTTCCGCGCCCTGATGACCGAGTACATCGCCGAGCACTTCACTCAGGGCTTCTTCCCAGTCAATATCCAGTTGCCCGAGAATACGTTGCAGTGACTGAACCAGATGGGGGCTGCCTTCCAACTGCACACCGGAGCCCGCCAGACTGGTCTGTTCGCCGCGCGCCAGACCGATAAAGTTTTTCAGTGGGCCGGTCAGTCGCGTTTGAATATCGCCTTCCCAGTGACTGCTGAAACTCAGGCCTTCTCCGGGAAGGACGTACACCGTCCACTCGGGTTGCGTAAAGTTCAGCGCCAGCACTTGCCCTTCGAGCTTGCTGAGTGCGAGCCGGCTGGCGGGGTCATAGCGCAGGGCGCGCTGGACAATGGTTTCGGCGGCCGTCAGGGCAGCGGTGGTCAGCGTGGCATCCATATCAGGGCTTGATGCCTTTGTGCAGGGCCACCACGCCACCGGTCATGTTGTGGTACTCGGTGTTCACAAAGCCGGCGGCATCCATCATGCCCTTCAGGGTTTCCTGGTCGGGATGCATGCGGATGGACTCGGCCAGGTAGCGATAGCTGTCGGCATCGTTGGCGACCACTTTGCCCATGAAGGGCAGCAGCTTGAACGAGTAGGTGTCGTAGGCTTTTTCCAGCAGCGGGTTCTGCGGTTTGGAGAACTCCAGCACCAACAGCCGCCCACCGGGTTTGAGCACCCGCAACATGGAGCGCAGTGCCAGGTCCTTGTCGGTGACATTGCGCAGACCAAAGGCGATGGTGATGCAGTCGAAGGTGTTGTCCGGGAAAGGCAGGTACTGGGCGTCGGCCTGGGCGTATTGCAGGTTGCCGGCGATGCCCCGGTCGGTCAGCCGATCGCGACCCACGTTGAGCATGGATTCGTTGATGTCGGCGAGCACCACCAGGCCGTCCGGCCCGACTTTTTTGGCAAAGGCGTAGCTCAGGTCTCCGGTACCGCCGGCAATGTCGAGGATGGTCTGTCCTGGACGGGCCGCCGCCAGTTCGATGGTAAACCGCTTCCACAACCGGTGGACGCCGCCGGACATGAGGTCGTTCATCAGGTCATAACGGGCCGCGACGGAGTGAAACACATTCGCCACTCGGCCGGCTTTTTCCTCAACGGCCACCTGCTCGTAGCCAAAATCGGTGGTTCTCTTCTTACTCATGAGCTCGTCCATCATCGGAATTCACAGGGCCAACATTGTACACGCTAAGCGGGCCCTGCAGTATGTTCGGCGGGAGCATTACGACCGGGCCGGGAAGGGGTAGACCTTCTCAAGACACGCCGTGAACCCATCCCTGGGGGCTCGACGCGCGGAGTCCCTCCGCTTACGGTCTTGAGAAGGTCTACCCCTCCCCGTCCCTCAGTGCCAAGCGGAAAGTTGTTTTTGGTGCTAGTGGCGTAGGGCGGATAAGGGCAAAGCCCGCATCCGCCGTTGCCATCGGGTCGGGACGTTGTATTGGAGCGCCCGTTGTGTGCAGTACCGTCTGTTACGGCGGGTGCGCCTTCGGCTTACCCGCCCTACGGCCGAGCGCAGCGGCATAAACCTCCGTAGGGCGGGTAAGCGAAGCGCACCCGCCGTAACCATCAAGTCAAATATGGCAATCATTGCCGAGCGACTATTGCCGCGGCTGCAACAACAAAACCTCGTCGTCCTGATCCACCTCAAATCGAAACTGGCTCAAAACATTCATGCCAAGCAGCCCATCCACATTATCGGGCGTATTGAAATCCAACACTGCCACGGGCACATCCCTCAGTCGGTGATCACCAATCTGGACACTGTCCACCCGATACACCATCCCCCGGGTGGTGCCGCTGGCGGTATTGAACATCTGCGGCCCTAACTCGGTAAAACGTACCGAAGCGCTGATTCGATCAAAACTGCGCTGAGTTAATGTCGTCAGACTGGCCCCGGTATCAATTACCAAGCGTACCTCTTCCCGGCTATCCAGCCCGAGCGGTAGCAGGTAATGGCTGCCGATGGTGTCCAGCTCAATGCTGCCCACCGGTGGGGGCGGGCGCCGCTCGGCCACCGGGGGCGGTGTGGTGTGGTTGAGCAGGGCCGTGGCGCGGGCGCCCAGGGTGGAGTGGGACGTCAGCGCTTCCAGCAGGCTCCGGCCATAGGTGGTGTCGCCGTGGTGCAGGTGCAGCTCGCCCAGACGCAGGCGCTGCTCGGCACCCCCCAGGTCCAGCTGTTCCAGGGTCTCGTAAAAGCCCAGCAGGCTCTGCCAACGCTGCGCGCCCACCAGTTGATCGTCCACCTGCCGGACAAATTGTTCAAACGCCTGACTCACGCGGCTGCGTTGTCCGGGCTGGGTGGCGCTGTAGGCGAAGGTGAGCTGGAAGGTGCGCGCCGCTTCGGCCCAGTAGTCGGACTGGAGTTGGTGGCGGGCGAGCAGAAGCAACACGTCAATATCATCGTAGTGCACCGACAAAAAGGCGTCGGCCAACGCGGTCAGCGCGTAGTCATCGCCCGCGCGCAGATAGTCCTCCAGATACTCCAGCACCAACTCCCGCAGCCGACCCGCCAGGGCCGAATCCTGCCGCTCCGCCTCCTGGTAGAGCCCCATGGCGGCATTGAACGCCTGCTGGTCCAGAAGTGCGTGCATCTCCTCAGCCCAGTCGGCGGGCTGGGGAGGCGCTTCGTTGGCAGAAACTGGATCGTCCGGAAGTGTCGCCGCCTCAAGCGTATTGAGGGAGGGCGAGGTAACGGATGAGTCTCGCACTGGCGGTGATGAGAGTGGCCTGACGAGGGGCGAACCCGATGCGGACTTGCTCGGTTCTGCAAGGCTGGTCGCCTCGACCGGAACGGGCGCCAGTGCTCCGCGCAGCCACCAACCGCCCGCCAGCCCGGTGGCCAGAAGTAGGCTCGCCAGCAGCAGCGGTCGAAATGGAGGCTGAGTGCTCATAAGGATACCGGGGTCGGGTGAAGGCTAAGGGTAACCAAATTTGTGACCGGCTTCTATTGCTCTTTATTTAATAATGAGTATGATTCGCATTATTGACAAAGAGCGATGGAGGCACAATGGAAACGTGGGCGAATCGACCATCCGAGATCAGGGTGCTGTGGGTAGGGCAAACCTCGACCTTACAGGCGCGGGTACATGCGACCTTGCGCGCGCGGGGCTGGTCGCTGGTGGTCTGCCGGGCCGGTCGTGAGGCGCTGGACTGCGTGCTCAACACCGAGGCCGACCTGCTGTTGCTCGACGTCGATGTCTCGGCGCTCGACCCCTGGGAGCTCCTGGCCGAGTTGCGTCAATGGCAGGCGACGCCCGTCATTGCTCTGGCCGATGAGCCCGCGCTGTGTATCGACGCCTTTCGGCGCGGCGCCGATGACTTTGTCGCCAAGTCGGCGGATCTGTTGGAGCTGCAGTTGCGGGCCGAGGCACTGTTGCGCCGGAAGCGCCCACCGATGCCGGCCGACCCGGGCCGGGAGAGACTGGTGGTGGGGCCTTTGTCCCTCAGTCGCGAGGATGCGTCGGTTCGCTACGACGACCGCCCCCTGCGGGTGACCGCCATCCAGTTCAAACTCCTGTGGTGTCTGGCGGAGCACCACAACACCCTGTTGAAGAAATCCGAGCTGCACCGCTGGGTGCTGAATAAATCCTATTGCCGGGACGACCGCAGCATCGATATGCACCTGAGCCGGGTCCGTCGCAAACTGATCGCGACGGGTATGCCGCCCGATGCGGTGGAGACGGTGCGCGGACAGGGCTACCGGCTGTCGCTATTGTCCAGCCGAGCGTCAGCGGGTCTTGATCGGGCGGTGCAAGGATGAGCCGGGGCGAGGCGGCCCTCGACGCACCGGCCCTGCCCACCTTCCTGCGCTATGTGGGCTCCTCCACTCTGGGCTTGCTGGCCCTGACCAGCGCGGCGGTGGTGGACGGACTGATGGTGGGTAAATGGCTGGGTGCCGATGCGCTGGCGGCGGTCAATCTGCTGATTCCGCTCTGGATTCTACTGTTTGGCAGCGTGCTGATGCTGGCCATTGGCGCCAGCGTGGTGGCCGGTCACTACCTGGGCGCGGGCCGACGAGACGCGGCCAGCCGGGTGTTCTCGGCCTGTGTGTGTCTGGCGCTGGTGCTTGGGGTTGCCGTGACGCTGCTCGGCCTGACGTTTGGCGACTATCTGTTGCACTGGCTGGCCGTGCCGGAGCGGCTGCAGCCGCTGGTGAAACCCTATTTCCAACTGGTGCTGCTCGGCCAGGCGCCCCAGAGTGTGGCAGTGGTGCTTTACTATTTTCTGCGGGTGGCGGGCGAGCCCCAACGGGCCAGTCGTGCCCTGGTGCTCGGCGCGCTGGTGAACATCCTGCTGGATGTGCTTGGGCTGGCGGTCCTGGGCTGGGGCTTGCGCGCCGCCGCTGGCGCCACGGTGGCGGCCCAACTGACCCAGTGCCTGGTGCTGTTACACCTGCTGCACAGTGGTCGTACGCCGTTGCGCCTGCGGCCGGGCTGGCTCTCCTGGCGACGCTTGCGCGCTTTCTGCGGCAACGGCTTTTCCGAGTTTCTGAACGAGGTGTCGGCGGGGGTGGTGCTGTTCGTGTTGCACTGGCTGCTGGCACTGACCGGCGGTGTGGCGGCCGTGTCCGGCTTTGCCCTGATTCACTATGCCCTGTTGCTCAATGTCATGCTCGCCTGCGCGGTGGCCGAAGTGGTGCATGTGCTGGCCAGCCAGAACCTGGGCGCGGGGCAGCCGGTCCGGGCCCGGCGCTTCCGGGACTACGGGCTGGGATTGGCGGCCACCCAGGGGCTGCTGTTGTGGACGTTGGTCTTCCTGGGAGGGCCGGCCTTGAGCAACTGGTTCTTCGAGGGGCCAGCGGCAAATTATGCCGCCCGCTTCTGGCCGGTGATCGCCCCGGTGCTTCTGTTGACCGGGCTCAACCTGGTGTTGTCCGCCTGGTTCACCGGTTGCCGGCAGCCGCGCCGCTCGGCGCTACTCGCGTTGGCGCGTAGCCTGGTCCTTCCTCTGGTGTTTCTGGCGCTGCTCTTCCCCTGGCGCGACCAGGTGTCATTCCTGTGGGCTCTGCCGCTGGCAGAGCTGCTGACCCTGGGGTTGGCGCTGGGAATGTTGACGGACAAAACCACGTTTCGGCGCCTTCTTCCACTGCGGCAATGATTGAGCTGCCAGAAACCGTAACAATTGTAAAACCAAATGACATTGAGAATTGTTCGCATATAATCGGCCGTAACTCCTCCCTCATCGGATTGGCAACGAGGACTCTGTTATGGCCGATTTTGCGCGACACCTGGCCGAGTACGCCAGCTTTCAGGCATTCGTCAATTGTTATCTGCGGGAAGTGGATGGCGGGCGCTGGCTGAGCCCGGATACGCCCCAGACCCGGGCCCTTCTGCCGCAGACGCTGCTGACCGGTAAGTCCCTGCTACAGCTGACCCTGCCGCGGCAGGAGCTTACCCTGTGGCTGCTGGTGAGTTATCGCTCCCGGGTCGGGCGCCAGCGCATCGAGGCTGTCTTCTGCCAGCAGGGCGCACAACGGCGACAGGAGGGGTTCTGGAGCACGCTCCTGCTGCTGGTCAAGGAGTTGTTCCACGAGCGCAACGCCCAGCCCGGCGCCGGGCTCAAGCGTCGGCAACTGGAGCTGACCCACCGGTTGACCGATAGCCTGCAGAACACCTTGCGTTATCTGGAAACCCGTTGGTCGCAGCCCTACCGGGCGCCCTTGAGCTTTTGCCGCGCGGAGCAGAGCCTGGTGCTGGGCCACTGGTTGCACCCCACCCCGAAGAGCCGGCAGGGCATTCTTGACTGGCAGCATCCCCTGATCACGCCGGAGCTGGAGGGCCAGTTTCAGTTGCATTATGTGGCCGTGCACCAGGACTGGGTCGAACAGCAGTCCCTGTTGCCCCAGTCCGCTGAGAGCCTCGTAAGTGAAGCGCTGATGCAGAGCGACCATTCGGTGTCGATCGGCCCGGACGAGGTGTTGATTCCCGTCCACCCGCTGCAGGCCCACTGGTTGCTCGCCCAGCCCCGGGTTCAGGCCTGGCAGGAGGCCGGTCGGCTGCGCTACCTGGGCCCGCTCGGGCACACCTTCACGGCCACCTCCTCGGTGCGCACCGTCTACCACCGGGACGCGCCCTGGATGTACAAGCTCTCCCTGCCCGTGAAAATCACCAACTCCCTTCGGCAGAACAAGGTGCGGGAGCTGCGCGCGGGGGTGCTGATGGCCGGTCTGCTGCACAACCTGCAATTCTCCCGGCGCTTTCCCCGTTTTCAGGTGATTGCTGACCCGGCCTACCTGACGCTGCGCGACCCTGAGGGGGGCGATAGCGGCTTTGAGGCCATCGTGCGGGAAAACCCCTTTGGTGTCGGGCGTGATCAATCGGTGCTGTGTCTGGCGGCGTTGGTGCAGGAACCCTGGCACCCCCGCCAGCGCCGCGCCGTGCTCTCGGAACTGATCGAGCGGCTGGCGCTGGAGGAGGGCCGGGCGCCGGGTGCGGTCGCCCGGGATTGGTTTGATGCCTACTGGCACTGCGCAGTGGAGCCCTGCCTGGTGTTGTTCGACCACCATGGCATCGCCCTGGAAGCCCATCAGCAGAACAGCCTGCTACGGCTGGCCGACGGCTACCCGGAGACCTACTACTACCGGGACAACCAGGGCTTCTATCTGGACGAGCAACAAAAGCCCAAGCTCCTGCAATGGCAGCCGACATTGGATGCCGACAGCGATCTGTTTTACCCCACGGATGCCATTCTGGACCGCTTCGGTTATTACCTGCTGGTCAATCAGGTGTTCGCCGTGGTGAATCGGCTGGGCGCCGATGGCCTGCTGGCGGAGGCCGAGCTGATCGAGCGGGTGCGGGACAAGCTGGAGGCGCTGCGTCTGACACTATCCGGCAATGGTCGGGTCCTGATTGAGCGCTGGTTGACCCAGACTCAGTTGCCGGCGAAAGCCAACCTGTTGACCCGGGTGGAGGATATCGACGAGCTGGAGGCCGATATGGAGTTGGCCGCCTATACCACCATCGACAATCCGCTCTGTGTAGCCGCGCGGATCGAGCGCCCTCTTGAGGAGGCGGTCCATGTCTGAAGCTCTGGCGCTCAGCGTTCCACAACAGGCGTCGTCGGTGGCCGTTGATGCTCTGCCGAGGATT
This sequence comes from Marinimicrobium sp., assembly GCF_002695945.1. Taxonomy (NCBI): domain Bacteria; kingdom Pseudomonadati; phylum Pseudomonadota; class Gammaproteobacteria; order Cellvibrionales; family Cellvibrionaceae; genus Marinimicrobium; species Marinimicrobium sp. Next base: position 10,962 of record NZ_NZQP01000050.1, read on the forward strand.
CTACGGCAAACGCTGGAGGCCGCCCTGTTCGAGGGACTGCTCGACTACATTGTCGTTCCAGCCCGGGAGACCGCGTCGACTTGGGATACCCTGTACTTCAGCCTGGGAAACGCGGATTACACCTGCCCGGGGCGGGTGCGCGGCTTTGGGCGCATCCGGTTGCAGCTGGCGGAATTGACCCGGATCCAACCTGTCGCCCGCCGGCCGGAGCTGGAGGAGGTACTGCGTCAATTGTTGGCCTGCCTGCCCGGCGACGCCGAGCGCAAACAGGCGTTGACCCGGGANTTGAATCAGACCCGGATCTGGTGTCAGTGGAATGCGCGNGAGTTGCCACCGCTGGCAGTGCGTCGGGAGCTGCCATTGGTTGCGCTGGAGGGCGCCCTTCGCGAGGGGCATCCCTACCATCCCTGTTTCAAAGCGCGCATCGGCCTGAGTGAAGCCGACTACCAACGCTACAGCCCCGAAGCCGCCGNCCCGGTGCGCCCGCACTGGATTGCCGTTCCCCGCGAGCGGGTTCTCGGCGCCGGCGCGGCTCAGGACCCGGATACTTTCGCTTTTCGTGAGCTGGGACCGGCGCTGTTTCAGGCGCTACGCGCCCGCTGCCGGGCTCGGGGCGTGGATCCGGAACAGCGGGTGTTTGTACCGGTACACCCCTGGCAGTGGCAGCACCGGATAGTGCCGCGCACTCAGGGCTTCCGTCCCCTTTTGGTCGACCTGGGGCAGCCCGGAGATGACTACCGAGTCAGCCAATCCATGCGCACCCTGATGAATGATTCCCGGCCGGAACGGGGTGATCTCAAGCTGCCCCTGGATATCGTGCTCACCTCCTCGCGGCGTCACCTGCTGAGCCATGGTATCGACTCCGGCCCGGTTCTGTCTGACTGGCTGGCCGAAACGGTGGCGGGTGATGTCTTCTTTCAACAGCAACCTCTGGTGATCCTGCGGGAATACGCGGGTTTGCGGGTGGAGGAGACCGGTTTGTTGAGCCCGTCTGAGCCGGGTATCTGTCAGTTGGGTGCGCTCTGGCGCGAAAGCCTGCCGTCCCGGTTGGCCCCCGGCGAGCGGGCCGTGCCGGCCCAGGCCCTGGCGCTGATGGAGTCCGATGGCAAACCCTTTATCGACCCCTGGGTAAACGCCTATGGCCTGGAGCCCTGGCTGACCCGCCTGTTCGACACCCTGATCCTGCCGGTCTGGCACTTGCTGGCCCGTCACGGCATCGCGCTGGAAGCCCACGGCCAGAACCTGTTGCTGGTCCATCGTGACGGCTGGCCNCANTGGCTGGCGGCCCGGGANTTTCACGAGAGNGTGGAGTACGTGGAAAACTTTCTCGCCACCCCGGACGCGGCACCAGCGTTCCGCCGCCANGCACGGTACGCCGATGCCCGGCCCAATGAGTACTACTGGATGGACTCGGTGGAGGCCCTGCGCGAACTGGTGATGGATACCCTGTTCGTTTTCCAGCTCTCGGAGCTCGCCGCCCTGTGCGAGACCCATTACCGATTACCCGAACCCCGTTTCTGGAAATTGGTGCNTGCCTGCCTGGCGCGTTACGCCGGCGGTGGCCACTGCGATCCGGCNCGCCTTCGGGCTCTGGGCTATCGGGCACCCATGGTTCAGGTGGAATCCCTGNTGCGCAAAAAACTCTGCGGCGTGCNGCCCGAATACCACCATCGCGTGTTCAACCCACTATCGGAAANCGCTCGGAAGGAGGCGTGAGCCATGCTGTTTTATCTCAATGATCGNCCCTATGACCGGGNCANTATCNAGGCGCGCTGGCGNCNGTTGACCNGGGCNCTCNCGNCNNTNTCCGGTCGNCGNCTGGCCGTTTGTACCCACGATTCGGTCGANTGGCTGGCCCTGGTGCTCTANGCCCGNCAACANAACCTGTCCATCGCGCCGNTACCNGCGGACACGCCCCGGGCNACNGCNCTGGAGAANGCCCGGGCGCTGCACTGCGACGGCNTGATCTGGCAGAGNGCGGANCAGCTTGTCCCGCTTGAGNGTCACGNNGTCGGNTCNGGANGGCACCCTGATTCAGTTCAGCTCNGGCACCACCGGTGAAGCCAAACCCATTGAGCGCACCTGGTCNGANATCGANACCGAAATCACCCATTACCATCAGGCGCTCGANCTGCCCCCNGAGGTNGTNCCNGTGGTGGCCTGNTCCATCAGNCATTCCTANGGNCTGATCTGCGGCGTGCTCGCGGCCCTGGACCGGGGNGTGGNNCCGCGCATCGTCACCGGCTGGAATCCCAAGTACCTGCTGAANNTGTTGCGCGCGGAATCCCGGCCNCTGCTGTACAGCTCGCCCACCTTTATCCGCACNCTGATGATGCTCTGGCCNCCGGGCGAGNCNCTNNACGGNGTGATGACCTCNGGCAGCGTCATGCCCGAAGCCTGGTTCGANGAGGTGCGCGGCAAAACCGANAANCTCTGGCAGCAGTANGGNTGCTCCGANGCNGGCTGCGTGGCGNTGGCCNGGCANCCGGAGCGGGCGGACATNATGGGCATGCCNCTGGGGCANTGCNCAGTTGCAGGCGGGNNCNGNCCCGGANGNNCCCGANGAGGTNNTGGTCGTTCAGCAGGGGCGACGCATCGCCACCGGCGACGCCGGCTATCTGGANNANCAGGGGCGCCTGCGNTTCTGCGGNCGTNTGGATGACACCATCATCNCCGCCGGTTTCAACGTCTATCCCCANGAGGTGGAAAACNNNCTGATGCGCCACGCNGGNATCCGCGAGGNGGTGGTNTTCAANCANCCCGACCCNCTGGCGGGGGAGCGGGTGGCGGCGGTCTACACCGGGGCCTCGCCCTTGGGTGATGCCGACCTGCGAGCCTTCTGTCGCCAGCANCTGGCGAGCCATCAATGGCCCAGCCGGTTTTACCACCGCGAGCGGATACCNCGTCTGCCCAACGGCAANGTCAGCCGTCGGCAACTGGCCGNGCAGTTTGCCGCCGACGCCGCACAGGGGGTGGCTTGAGATGGCCAGTGAAACCTTTGTTCGTCAACTGCGCGACCTGATGACCCGATACCTGCCTCGAATACCCTGCGAGGATCTCTCGCCGGACAGTCACCTGACGTACCAGCTCGGGCTCGATTCGGTGGAGCTGATGCAACTGCTGGTGCTGCTGGAAAACGAGTGCGGCTATGCACTGCCGGAGGAAGCACTGAGCGCCGGCGATCTGGAACGGGTGAGCGATCTGGAAGTGCTGGTGCGACCGACGGCGGCCAACGACACGGTCGGCGAGCCGGAACTGGATGTCAAAGTGCACTGTGTGGTCAGTTGCCTGTGCCACCCGATCAAGGCGAGGGGGCTTGACCACCGCCCGCTGTATTTTGGCGTCTGGGACGCGGAGGTGTTTGTCGACGATCAGGCGCGACTGCGCTACCACGACGAGGCGGTGGACCACGGGTTTTTCCTGACCTGGTTCGAGCGTCTGTACGGGGCGGAGGTCTCCCCCTGGTATGACCCGGCACTGAGCAAGGCCCACAATATTGCCACCNTGGAAACCCGCCTGGCGCAGCGCAAACCTCGGGAGCATCTGATGGTGATGCTGGACCTGTACCGGCTCCCCGAGCGGGAAAACCGCTTCCAGCTCAACCCTTTTCCGCACTATGTTCTGCTGGAAAACGACGCCGATCCGGACCGGCTCTGGATGTGGGACCCGGACTTTCGCTGGGAGGGCAGCCTGGATCGTCGGAGGGTGTTGCACGCGGTGGAGTCACCCGCCGTGGCCGGTGGTGTCTGCCTGGATACCTGCCATTTGCACGCGCCGGAGCCGGAAGCGGTGGCGGCGTATTTCGAGGTCTGCTTCCAGCCCACCGTCAACACCCTGACCCAGGCGGTGGAACAGGTGGTGCGCCGTCATCTGCCCGAGGCGGGCGAGCAGCCATTGGATCGTTTGGGTTCGGCCCTGGCGGAGCTGCCGGTGCTGGCCATTCGCAAGTACGCCTACGAACACGGCCTGGCCTATTTCTGGCGGGCGCTGGAGCGCCCGGCGGACGAGTTCGAGCACTGGTGCGATGAGATCGAGGCATTGGTCAAAGGCTACGACGCCGTTCTGTATCGGGCCAACAAAGTCGCGCACACCCGGACGAGGGACGATTTCGCCCGGCTTTCGCGCCGGATCGCCGAACAGCATCAGCGGGAATACCGGATCAAGCGCGCCCTGTTTCACGCCTTTAACGACTGGCGCAAACAGTCGTCGATCCGCGGATCGGTGTCCCGGGAGGTAGCGGCCCTATGATGCACCTGTCCCTGTGTACCATCAGTTTTCGCCACCAGTTGGTCTCCCTGCCGGAGCTGGCCACCTTTGCCGCCGGGGCCGGGCTGGACGGCATCGAACTCTGGGCGGCCCACGCCCGGGGTCTGAAGCACCAGCCGGCGCTGAACGGCGATTGGCTCGAGGCCATGGGCTTGGGGGTGAGTATGCTCAGTGACTACCTGCCCTTTGCCGGGCCCTATCCCCAGGGACGGGAAAAGCTGCGCGAGCTGTGCACCCTGGCCCGTCACTGGAACACCCGCAAAATCCGGGTATTCGCCGGGAAAAAAGCCAGTGCCGAATGCACGGCCGCCGATTGGCACGCCCTGGTCTGCCGCCTGCGCGATTATTGCCTGCGGGCGGAAGAGGCGGGCATGACCCTGCTACTGGAAACCCACCCGAATACCGGGGCCGATACCACCGAGGCGACCGGGGAGCTGCTGGCGGCGGTGGATCATCCGGCCCTGAAAGTGAATCTGGACGTACTGCATATCTGGGAGGCCGGGGAAGACCCGGTGCGCGCCTGGCGGACGCTCGCCCCTCAGGTGCAGCACTTGCACCTGAAGAACATCCGTCACCGTCAGTACCTGCCGGAATTCGCCCCTGACAATGTCTATTCTGCGGCGGGCAGCCGAGCCGGAATGGTGCCGCTGTTCGAGGGCGCCTGTGACTTNGCCCATTTTCTGAACAGCCTGCCCGACGGGCGGGTGCACTCGGCCTCCCTGGAGTGGTTCGGGCCCGCCCCCTTCGAGGTGATTGCCCGGGATAGCCAGCAGATTCTGCGCCTGCAGACGGAGCGGTTATGCCATGCCTGAGTGTCGAACCAATCAGCGGGCGTGGCGGCGATTGAGAAACTCCAGCCCAAGTGCCGCACTCAGCCCCGTGAGCGCAAACAGGCCGAACCAGTAGGTGAGCCCCAGCGCGGCTCCCCAGTGAACTACGGCGGGCGCGGTCGAGCCGGCCAGGAGCGGGTAACCGACGCCGCGCAACGCCAATGCCAGGCGCCGGAACCGGGCCGGGTTTCGGGCCAGGACGGGGTTCAGGGTGCGCAAGTGAGAGGGCAGGGACAGGGCCAGCAACAGTTGCGAGACAAACAGTGTGATCACCACGCCAGTCATTTCAGGCCTCCCGAATGGCGGTCGCATGACCGACGCGTATGCTGGCCGAAATCTGGCGATAGCCGCACCCCGCCATCAGGGCAAAGCTCGCCGCCAGAGCGAGGGCGGTCAGGTCAAAACCGGCGAGCACCCAGTCGCCCACGGCCAGGCTGATACCCAGGTGGCGGTCGGTGGTCAATGCGTTGACCACAGGCAACAGACCCCAGCCCAGGGCATTCAGAACCAATAGTTCCCGCCAGATTGCGGTTCTGGGTCGAAGCCAGGCGAAGACACCGCTGACCAGCCACGCCAGAAACAGGCTGTGCATTTCCCAGTCGGCCCGCGTTGCAACGTCGGTGGATATCAGTCGATTACTCCAAAAATAAACGGATATTGCCAGTGGCAAACCGAGAATAACCGCCGCGTAAAAACGCTCCACCCTGGCGTACTCATTGGGGCGGCTGGCGGTGCGTTTTTTCACAAAGTACAGGGCACCGGTGGCGATCATGATAATGCCCAATAGACTGCACAGAATGTACAGCCAGCGCAGTGGCCAGTCGGCAAACAGCCCCTCGTGCAACGCGATCAGCGTTTTTTCCACCGAGGCGGCACCACCGTACTGTTGTTCGCCCCCGTCGAGTCGTTCACCGGTGCTGGCCCGATACAACAGTTTGTGGGGTTTGCCTTCATAGTGTCCCGGTGAGGGTTCTGGCAGATAAANCGATAGCCGGGCATTTTTATCACCCGGGTGGAGCAGGTAAANCTGTTCGATTCGTTGGCCGGTCTCCGCCTGAGCCTGCTCCAGCAAGGGCGCAATGGCCACGCTGTCCGCTTTCTCTCCGGTTTTCGCGTCCGNCTCGGCCTCCGGGTAGGCTTCCTTGTAAAAGGTCCGGGTGCCTTCATCACCGTAGCGGGAGGTGACGATGGGCTCCATAAAAGTGACGGCAAAAAATACCAGGCCACTGTAGACGATCATGATCTGAAACGGCAGGGCCAGAACGCTGCTCAGGTTGTGCAGGTCCAGCCAGGAGCGGGCGCGGCGAAACAACCGCAGGGTGAAAAACTCCCGGAAAATGCGTCGATGAATGATNACTCCAGAAACCAGACCGACCAGCATCAACAGGGTGCACAGTCCGACGATCCAATAGGCCGCGGTGTCCGGCAGATAATGCAGGCGCCAGTGCAATCGATAGAGGGCCATACCGCCCCCGGTGTCTCGGGGTTGTATCCAAAGCGGCTCACCGTTGTGAAAATCCAGATACTCCGCTTCCCGTTCCGTCCGCTCTCCGTTGGGGCCGCGAGGCGGCTGCCACTCCACCCANAAATTGCCGTTGCGCGCGGTNGGCAGAATGATACCCCACCAGACCGATTCGGGATGCGCCTGTTGTTGCAGGCGTTCGGTGCCGAGTTCAATCAACGTCCGGGTGGACAGGGTTAATTCGCCCTGGTTGGTATAGGCCGTGTAATGATGGGTGTCGGCTGAAGGAAAACCGTCGTCGGTCCAGTGCATCGCCAGCGGGCGTTCCGGCTCCATCCAGCGGTCCATTTCGAAATGGAAAAATCCGGTGGTGCCGGTGACGAAAATAAAATACATCAGGGCACTGAAAATAATGCCTGCCCATCGATGTAACCAGGCCATTGAGGCGCGAAACGCGGATTTCATAANGCCGGGTCACNCANCAGGGTCAACCAGAGGGTAGCGAGCCCNCCGCAGAGCAGCGCCGGGANCAGCAGACCGCTCCAGGCGCGCCNGTGGCTGCGNACNCCGAANGCCCAGAGAAAGGCNCCGGTGTACACCAGAAANCTCAGGAGCAGGGCCGTCACCGTCGCCGGGCCNCGCTCCNNCGGNANNAGCAAACCCACCAGCACNGGCAGCGCCACGCTCAGNNCGTAACCGCCGAGCAGNGCCGCCAGGCTNCGGGAGAGNACGTCCAGCANNAAGGGCGTGTGAGCGGTGGATCGGGCCATATCGNTTTNCTCCCTGATCAGAACCGCANAGCCAGNCTCAGNCGAANGTCNCGACCCGGCGCCGGGTANCCGACNATGCCGTCGTAATCGGGAACGTGAGTGAAGTCCTCGATACTGCCGTGGTCCAGGTACTGTTTGTTGAAGGCGTTTTTCACCGTGAGTGTCATGCTCAGGTTTTCGGAGACNCGCGGCTCCCAGTGCAGATAAAAATCGTGCACGCCGTAGCCGGGTTTATCGANNGTCGCATCCGCCGCGACGACATAAATGTCNTCCATGCCCTCGACCANNGTGGCNATCCAGCCAGCGTCCAGTCCGTCGGTGATCTGGTAGGAGGTATCGATCGACAGGGTGTCACCGGTGGAGGTGCCCAGGTAGCCGTAGGAGTAGCGGGTGACCTGCTCGCCATCAATTTCGGCGGTGGTGTCCAGGAAGGTCCACTTGGAGAACAGCCGCTGGCCACTGTAGGTCAGGCCCAGGGTATAACCCTCGGATTCCAGATCGCCCAGGTTTTCATAGTGACGGGACCAGGGCACCGCGTTACCGATGGCATCTTCAATGGTGACATCGTGNACCCCNGCGGAGAANANNAAGCGTCCGAGTTCGTAGTCCGCACCNAACTCCAGGTTTTTGGCGCGCTCGGCTTTCAGGTCCGGGTCATTGGTGGTGCCAAACANTTTGAANCCGTCATTGGTNTCCACNCCGCGCAGGGCTTCGGCGTAGCCNCCGCTGANGGTGAGTCGACGGGTCGCCNCAAAGGAGAAACCCAGGTTGGGGCTGAAACCTTCTTCGNTAAATTCGTTGCCTTCNTTATCCACCGCTTCAAANTCNTCATAGCGGGTNCCNAAACTCAGCAGCAATCTGATCGGTGGCCTGGTAGCGATCCTGCACAAACAGNCCCAGNACNTCACTGGTTTCGGTAAAGGGGTTGGCATCGTCCGCCTCNCCNGCGGTCACNTCATCGTCCCGATANTCCACNCCNTACTCCACGCTGTGACCGGCCAGCTTGCTGGTGTTGCCCAGGGTAAAGCCCTGAGTGTCCACGGTGCTGGTGTAGTTGTCCCAGGGGCGGTAGATGTTGAACTCGGTGGCGTANACATTGGCNTCCACCAACAGCGCCTNATTGCCCGGNGCNTCCCACTGNTATTTCAGNGTGCTGGTTTCGCGCTCNAACTCCAGNTCGCGCAGCGGGTTGTTGGGGCCTTGGCCCCACTCNGGGCGGGTCAGCTTTTCNCCCTCCTCGGTCAGGCGNTCGTGACTCAGGCTCAGCCTGTGGCCCGCNCCCAGATCGCCCACCAGTTTGACGAAGCCGAGGCCCTGATCGGAGTTGGTGCCGGGCAACTCATTGCCCTTGGCGTCTTCCATATTGTCCTGGTCGGCGTCCACATAACTGGCCATGGCGCTGAGGGTATCGTTAAAGCGGCCATAGACCGTGGCGCTGTTTTTGGTGCCTTCGGTATTGGAGAAGTAGCCGGTTTTCAGCAGGGCGCCGAAATTGTCGGAACCGAGCAGATCCTCGGGGTCCTTGGTCTCAAACCGGATGGCGCCCCCCAGGGCGCCGGGGCCATTGGTGGCATCGCCGGCGCCCACCTGTACCCGCACCTGCTTGAGCAGTTCGGGCTCGACGGAAATCCGGCCGGTGTGGTGATAGGTCACCCCGGACTGGGTGGCGCCGTCCACCATGATGTTCAGGGTGTCTTCGCCGAGGTTGCGCACATAAATCTTCTGGGCGGCGCCCACGGAGCCACCCACCAGCACAGAGGACACGCCGGAGAAAATATCGTCCAGGTCATTGGCCTGTTTGCGCTCGATATCGTCACTGTTCATCAGGCTGTCCAGCGGCTGGCCAACGACCACCAGTTCTTCGCTGATCAGGGTGCGGTTGTGCTGCTGTGGGTCGGCGTCGGGCGTGACGTTTTGTGCGACGGCACCCAGCGGCGCCAGGGCAATGGCCAGGGCGAGTGGACTCAGACGGGAGGCATTGGGTGCGATCATGAGGGAGCTTCCTTTTCAATAAATCTAAAAAAGAAGCATTATCATTAACGTGTGTGGCGCTGTAAACGATTGTTACAGTTGTTACGTTTTCTTGATCTGTTTGTTGTCCGGACGTAGAACTCTTGATGAAAACGGGCGTCTGGGATTATGACGCGACTGTCGGGTAAACTGACTGCAGCCTCTCCAACCTACAAATCATCAGGGACTCTTATGGACAAGCCTTTCTTGCCCGCTGGCGTGACACTCTTCAATTCGGTCACACGGATACGCTGGATCTTGATCAGTGCCGCGCTGTCGGTGCTGCTGGGCTGCAGCCCGGGCGAAGATCCGCCCGCGTCATCTTCCTCCTCCTCGTCTGAAAGCGCTTCCTCGGCGGCCCCGGATTCTGGCGAACAGGGTAGTTTTGAGCTGACGGTGGGCGGTTTGGCGCCATCGGAAAGGGCCGACGAGCTATCCCTGTCCGGTGAGCTCTATGTGCCGGACGGTGCGGATCGGAACGCTGTGGAATCGGTTCTGACGGCGGAGCTTGAAGGAGAATCGGTGCCGGTACAGTGGCAGGAGACCGCCAAGCCGGTGCGCTTCGGTTTCCATTTGGACGCCTTGCCTCAGACCGATCGGGAACAGACGCTGGTGCTCGCCTGGGACGGCTCGAGTATCGGGTCGTCACAGAAAGGCCAGCGAACCCTGACGATTCCCGCCCGTGACACCTTCGTGGTTACCGGCGCGCAAGTGGTGCACGGTGGGCAAACCTATGTGGAGGTGAGCTTTTCCCAGCCGCTGGATCGTGAGCAGAACCTGAGCGGGTTGGTGCAGCTTGGTGGCAAGGAGGTCCGCGCTCGAGTGGACGGCAGCCGCCTGCGGCTCTACCCGAGTAAGCAGACCGACGAAAGCGTTATGCTGACCGTCACTGACCTGGTGCGCAGTGCGCGAGGCCAGCGTTTGTCCGAAGGCTTCGAGCAGTCGTTGCGCCTGAACCTGGTCACCCCCGGCGTACGCTTCCTGGGCAGCAGCAGTATTCTGCCGCCCGCGCGCCAATTGTCTGTTCCGTTTGAAGCGGCGAATATCGACTCGGTGCAGGTCACCGCCTTCAAAGTGTTCGAAGGCAACATGGGGCAGTATCTGCAGAATCATGGACTCTCCGATGCAGGGCCGGACGGTGCCACCGGTCGCTACTTGTGGCGCAAAACCTATCGCCTGCCCGAGCCCGCCAGCGACGGTTGGCAACGCTACAACCTGGATCTGACTGAGCTGATGGCAGAGCATCCGGAGGGCATGATTCAACTGTCCTTGAGTGTGGACCGCAGCAACTCCCTCTACCCCTGTGATGTGCCTCGTCCCGAGCAGGCAGAAGATCCGGAACCGGAAAGTCACGAGGGCGACTGGTCCTACCAGAATGATTCCAAGCCAGCCTGGTATCGGCAGTACTACGAATCTCGCGGTTACTGGGTGTACAGCGAACGCAACAATCCCTGTCACAAAAGTTACTACCGCTATAGCGATCAGGTGCAGGCCCAACGTGCCTTTCAGGTATCCAGCATGGGCCTGATGGCCAAGCTGGGTGGTGATGATCAGTTGGAAGTGATTGCCACCGGCCTGCTCGATGCCGAGCCTTTGCCGGATGCGCAGGTTCGCGTTTACAACTTCCAGCAGCAACCCATTGGGGAAGGTCGCACCGATGAATATGGTATGGCCTCGATCCGCACTGACGGGCAGCCGTTCTATCTGGTGGCCGAGCGCGAGGGAAAAACCGGCTATCTGCGCTTGGCGCGCAACGAAGCACTGCCCACCAATCAGTTTGATGTGGATGGCGAGCCGGTGCGCGATGGCTTGAAAGGCTTTATTTATGGCGAGCGGGACGTCTGGCGGCCGGGGGATGACATCCATCTGACCTTTATTCTCGAAGATCGCGACGACCGCTGGCCCGAGGATCATCCGGTGACCCTGGATCTGTTTGATCCTCAAGGAAAGAAAGTCACCAGCGAAATCGCCCGCAACCCGGTGGACGGCTTCTACCGCTTTACGCTGAGTACCGAGGAGTCCGCGCCCACGGGTAATTGGCGGGCGGTGGTGCATCTGGGCAACCGCTATTTCGACAAAGTGCTCAAGATCGAAACCATCATGCCCAATCGGCTGAAAATGGATTTGAGCTTTGCCGAGACCCCGTTGCGTCTGGATGCCATGCCGGCCGAGGCCGAGCTGTCCGCCCAGTGGCTGCACGGTGCCAGCGCCGCCGGGCTGAAAGCGGATACCGAAGTCCGGTTGATTCCCAAAACCACCCGCTTCGACGGCTACAGCCAGTTCACCTTTGACGACCCGGCCCGGGAGTTTTCCGGGGCCACTCAGAGGGTGTTTGAAGGAGAGCTGGATGAAAGTGGTGAAGCGCGCTTCCCCGTGAACCTTCCGGTGGCCTCGCCACCGCCGGGTCAGTTATCCGCCGTATTCATCAACCGCGTGTTCGAACCGGGCGGGGCGTTCAGCACGGCGCTGCGCCGGTTCGATTATCTGCCATTCGAACAGTGGGTGGGCATTCACGTACCCGACGGCAGCGGTTACAACGGAGCCATCGCCCGCAATCAGGATCATGAAGTCAGTTTTCAGAGTCTCTCCAGCGAAGGCAAACCACTGGCTGACCGCGACCTGAAACTCACCCTCTATAAAGTGGATTGGCGCTGGTGGTGGGATCGCGGCAGTGACGACCTGGCCAGCTTTGTGGCCAGTGAGAATCGCGCGCCCTTAAGTGAAGACTCGCTCACCACCGACGCCAACGGCCTGGCCCGTTGGACCCTGAAGAAGGACCACTACGATTGGGGCCGCTACCTGCTGCGGGTGTGCGACGAAAACAGCGGTCACTGCGCCGGGGAGCCGTTGTATCTGGGTTGGAGCCGCAGCAACGCAGTGAACCCCGCCAGCGCCACCCAACTGATGCTCTCCACCGATCAGGATGAATACCAGGTGGGCGAGATTGCACGGGTCCGTTTGCCGGAGGTTGAGCGTGGCCGTGTGCTGCTCAGCCTGGAAAACGGTCGGCGGGTACTGGAACGGCGCTGGCTGGACCTGGAGCCGGGGCAGACCGATATCGAGATTCCGGTCACCGCCGAAATGGCGCCCAATGTCTATGTACACTTGAGCCTGTTGCTGCCCCACCAGGAGCGGGCCAGTGATGCCCCCATGCGTCTGTATGGTCTGGTGCCCCTGGCGGTGGAAGATCCCGACACCCGGTTGGAACCCGAGATTGAAGCCCCGGAACAGGTGCGCCCGGAGTCCACCTTTGCGGTTGAGGTCAGCGAGACCAACGACCGGGCCATGACCTACACCCTGGCCCTCGTGGATGAGGGCCTACTGGGCATCACCGGCTTCAAGGCGCCCGATCCTCACGATCATTTCTATCGTCGCGAAGCCCTGGGTGTCTATACCTGGGACCTGTTCGACCAGGTGGTGGGTGCCTACGGTGCTTCCCTGCAGAGAGTGCTGGCCATCGGTGGTAGCGATGCCGACGATGAGGTCGATGCCAACCCCCGGGAGCGCCGTTTTCCGCCAGTGGTGCAGTTCCTTGGCCCCTTTACTCTGGCCGCGGGCGAGACTCAAACCCACGAGATCACGCTGCCACCCTATCTGGGCGAAGTACGCGCCATGGTAGTGGCGGGCCAGCAGGGCGCCTATGGCAAGGCCGAACAGAGCGTCACCGTCACCCAGCCGCTCAGTCTGTTGGCGACACTGCCCCGGGTGGTCGGGCCGGGGGAGACCATCTCCCTGCCGGTGCAAGTGTTTACGAACGACGAAGCCATTGATCAGGTGACCATCGAGGCCAGCGCCAGTGACCTGTTCACTATCGCGCAGAGCACGGCGGAGCTCAGCCTGGACGGGCAACAGGACGCCATCACCGAGCTGACCCTCAAGGTCAACGATCAGGTCGGGCAAGGGCAGGTGACGGTGACCGCTCGCAGCGGTGAAGAGGCAGCCAGCCAGACCATTCATATTGAATCCCGTGCGGCCAACCCGCCGTCGGTACGTCGGGAGCAGGTTGTCCTGGCGCCGGGCGAGCAGTGGCGTTCCTCTCTGGAAGCCCACGGCATGGCGGGCACCAATGAGGCCAGCATCGAGATCAGCCGGTTGCCGCCGATCAATCTCGAGCAGCGCCTGGGTTACCTGCTCAACTACCCCCACGGCTGTCTGGAGCAGGTGACCTCGGCGGCTTTCCCACAGCTCTACCTGGATCGATTGGTATCCCTGTCCGATGACCAGGAACGCGAGCGGGAGAGCAACTTGCAGGCCGCCATCGAGCGGCTGGCCCGCTTCCAGCTGGCCAACGGTGCTTTCAGTTACTGGCCCGGTGCGACCTACGCCAATGACTGGGCTTCGCTCTACGCGGGGCACTTCCTGGTGGAAGCCCAGCGGCGCGGCTATGGCGTCGAGGCTGACGGCTTGCAGCGCTGGCTGGACCACGAGCGCCAGCAGGCCCGTCGCTTCAATCAGGGCGAAGACTACCGGACCCAGGTGCAGGCCTATCGCCTTTACGTGCTGGCCCTGGCGGGCTCGGCGGAAACCCCGGCCATGAACCGGTTGCGAGAGCGATTGACCCAACTGAACAGCGATCAGCAGGTGACCGCACGGCGTCTGCTGGCGAGTGCTTACTATCAGCTCGGGCTCAAGGATGCCGGGCGGGAACTGATGCCCGAGGTCGAGCGCGTGCCGGACTATGACGAGCCCGGCTATACCTATGGCTCCAGCCTGCGCGACCGGGCCATCGGCCTGAAGTTGCTGGTCCAGGCCGGTGAGCAGGAAGCGGCCTGGCAACAGGCGGAACAGATCGCCGAGCGGCTCTCTGAGTCCGATTGGTACAGCACTCAATCGGTGGCCTGGGCCCTCACCGCCCTGGCAAACTTCGCCGGCGACGTGGACGCCGAGGAACCCCTGCGCTTCGCGCTGGATACCGAGGGCGACTGGCAGTCTTTGGAAAGTCAGAGCCACTGGTATCGGCAGTCATTGATGAATACCCAGGCCGGGGTGCGCAACGACAGTGATCAGAACCTGCGGGTGCTGCTCAGCAATCGAGGCACCCCCGCCGCCACGGATGAGCAGCCGGAAGCGGAGGGACTGAATCTGGACGTGCGCTTCGCCATGCTGGAAGGCGAAACCCTGGAGGTCACTGAACTGCCTCAGGGCACCGACTTTATGGCGGAAGTGAGTGTCTCAGCCGACTTCGGTGAACTGGGCCGCGCGCGGTTGGAGGATATTGCCCTGAGCCTGGTAATGCCCAGCGGCTGGCAGATCCGCAATGAGCGGCTGGAAGGCGGCGATGCGCCCGAGGGGTTTGACTATCTGGATATTCGTGACGACCGGGTGTTGGGCTACTTCAGCCTCTGGCGGGACTACCGGTGGCGCTGGCGCTATCAGGACGATCGCCAGGAGCGGGTCACCCTGAAGATCCTGCTCAACGCCTCCTACGCGGGGGACTTCTACCTGCCGGGGTGGCGCACCGAAGCCATGTATAACGAACGGATTCGGGCGGGTACCGCCGGGCAGTGGGTCCGCGTGATCAAGTCGGACTGAGGCGGCGGTGAGTAAGACCTTCGGCAAGTGGATACGTCGGCCCTGGCTGCTGGGGGTGGCCGGGGGGATGCTGGTTGCCTCGCTGCTCCTGCAGTACTGGCCGCTGCCGTCGAGCTTACAAAATCGCGACTACGCCCGTCTGATACTCGCCGACAATGGCGAACTGCTCGGAGCCCGGATTGCCGGCGACCAGCAATGGCGCTTTGCCCCGGTTACCCACCTGCCGGACAAATACGAGCAGGCACTGTTGCTGTTCGAAGACCGGCGTTTTCGCCTCCACCCGGGCATCGACCCCCTGGCCATCGCCCGGGCCGGTTGGGGCAATATCAAAGCCGGTCGGGTCACCAGCGGCGGCAGTACCCTCACCATGCAACTGGCGCGAATGCTGCGCGACGACCCGCCCCGCACTCTGCCCAATAAAGCGCTGGAGGCTCTGAGCGCTCTGCACCTGGAGTGGCATTTCAGCAAGGATGAGCTGCTGAATTTCTATGCCAGTCACGCCCCTTTTGGTGGCAACATCGTCGGCCTGCGGGCCGCCGCCTGGCGTTACTTCGGACGTGAACCGGAGCAGCTGTCCTGGGCGGAAGCGGCCACCCTGGCCGTGCTGCCCAACAGCCCGGCTTTGATCCACCCCGGACGCGATCGCGAGCGTCTGCGTCAAAAGCGGGATCATTTGCTGCACCGTCTGACCGAGGCTGGCGCCCTGAGTAAACTGGATCTGACGTTGGCGCTACGCGAGCCGCTCCCCGAACGACCCCGACCTTTGCCTCATCTGGCGCCTCACTTGCTGACTACCTTGGCCTCCGAGGCCCCTTCTCAGGCAGTGTTCCACACGACCCTGAATGCCGACCTGCAGCGACGTACCCAGCAGATTGCCGAGCAGCAGGGGCGTCGCCTGGCTCGGGACGGCGTCCACAACCTGTCGATTCTGGTGCTGGATCATGAACGGATGCGCACCCTGGCCTATGTGGGCAACCAGGCCGCCGGAGACAGCCACGCACCGGCGGTGGATATTATCCAGCGACCGCGCTCCACCGGCAGCATTCTCAAACCTTTGCTCTACGGCCTGATGCTGGAAGAGGGCGAGCTGTTGCCCACCACTCTGGTGCCGGACATTCCCGCCTATTTCGGCGGCTACCGCCCGGAAAATTACGATCGCCAATACCGCGGCGCGGTGCCGGCCCATCGGGCGCTGGCCCGCTCGCTCAATGTGCCGGCGGTGCATATGCTTAAAGACTACGGCATCGAACGTCTGCATCATCGTCTTCAGGAGTTGGGGGTGAGCACTCTGCATCGCCCGGCGGAAGACTATGGATTGAGTCTGATTCTGGGTGGTGCCGAAGGCACTCTGTGGGAGCTGACCAACCTCTATGCCCGAATGACTTCCATGGCCCGTGCGGGCACCTGGCCCGCCGAAGCACAGCGGATCCATGGCGAACACGGAGAGGCAAAGGGCGATCCCGGCCTGGGGCAGGGTGCCGCCTGGCTGACTTTGCAGGCACTGCTCAATGTTGTCCGGCCCGGCACCGATGCGCTCTGGCGGGACTTCAGCGGCAGTCAGGCCATCGCCTGGAAAACCGGCACCAGTTATGGCCTGCGCGATGCTTGGGCCATCGGCAGCAACGGCCGCTACACCGTGGGCGTCTGGGCCGGCAATGCCGGCGGTGAACCAGCGCCAGCGCTGAGCGGCCAGAAAAGTGCCGCGCCGGTACTGTTCGAAGTGTTTGCCCAACTGGGCAATCATCGCTGGTTTGACCGGCCGACCCGGGCTCTGAAAACCGTGTCCGTGTGCATCACCGATGGCTATCTCGCCGGTGGCCAGTGCGAGTCGCGCGAAATTGATATTCCCCGGCACAGCCACTTTCAGCAGGTCACCCCGCACTACCAGCGGGTCCAACTCGATGCCACCGGTCAGTATCGGGTGCACGCCGGTTGTGAGCGGGTCAGCGCCATGGTCTCGGCCGACTGGTTCACCCTGCCACCGCTCCAGGCGCACTTCTGGCGCCTGCATCACAATGATTACCGGTCGGTTCCCCCCTGGCGGTCGGACTGTCTGGCCGCCGTTCACCACTACGCCGATGACCAACCTATGGACCTGCTCTATCCCCGTGAGGGCAGCCAGGTGTATATCCCACTCGAACTGAGCGGGCGGCGCGGGCGCACTGTTCTCCAGGCCGTCCATCGCCATCCCGAGGGAGAACTGTTCTGGCATCTGGATGATCGTTATCTGGGGAAAACCCGACTGTTTCACGAGCAGGCGGTCTCACTTGACCCGGGTTGGCACAAATTACGTCTGGTGGATGGGGATGGCTACCAACTGGAGCGTTGGTTTCGGGTTCTGGGCGGCGAGGGCTAGAACTGAGTCACACATTCGCGATAGACGTTGTGGCATAATTCGCGCTGCAAATGACAGGGATTACAAGGAGTGGCTGAGTCATGCTACCTGCAAGTGTGCCTTACCTGAACGACCTGCTTGGTCGATATTACCGCTTTTATCACCCCAGCCAGGGGCCTCGCCCGACCTCGCGACCGATGTGGTTTGGCGACAACTTCTATGCGCATCAATTTCTGATCGGCCTGGATTGCGCCTCAGATTTCTGGCTGCAATTGTTGGTCAGCCTCGGTGACCCCACTCCGCCCGCCGACCCCTGCGATGCCCGCCGGCGCGTGGCGGACTGGATTGCCGAGGGACGGGTTCAGATCTACCCCAGCGCCAACCCGGCCATGCTCAACAGCCTGAGTGGCCTGACCCGCTTCCGCAATAACCAGGACAGCGCCTGGGCACTGATGCCGGCCGCAAACGCTACCAAGAGCGACCATCCCGCCCGGTCTTTTGTCAGCCTGAGCGACGCTAAAGCCTTTGTGCAGAGCCTCAATCCCAGCGCCCAACAACTCAAAGCCACCGGAAAATTGCTCCCGGCTGGCCAATGGCAAGCACAGGCCCCGCTTCAGTCCATTGCCCAGGCGCTGCACGAAGGTGAGCTGGTGGTAGTGGAGGAGCCAATACAGACCGGCGCCGGTAAACCCGGAGGCGACACCAATCTGGTAGAAGAGCTGCTGGAAGCCACGGCCGGAAACGCTCTCGCCACCCTGGGCCCCCACGCCGACGACCGTGGCGATGGCGCACAAAACGATGACCCCGTCGAAGAAATCCCCGTTTGCGAGCTGCAAAAGTTCATGCTGCGCTGCGCCCACTACGGCTCGCGCGGTTACATGCTCGACGTGCTCAACGGCGAGCCCAATATGAACGGCACGCAAAAAGTGCTGCAGGTCATTACCCAGGATGACCGCCCCGACAAAATCACCGTCGATTTCGCCGGCGCCTGCGGTCACGGCAAAAATGCATGCCCCTCAATCAATCTGAGCGGCCCGGACGGCGACAGTGTCATCAAACAAAGTGGCAAAGAAATCGCGGTGCTGCCGCCAAGCAACGACCAGCCGGTGGAAACCTTCAGCGACTTCCTGCGCCGTTATCTGTTACCGGGTGATATCGACTTCAACACCTACCGTTTCCACTCCTCCGGCTGCTCAGAAATCGAGCAGGTAGAGGGAATTGTACATGCGTTTCCAACAGTGAAGTGGGAGGGCGGCGTTAAGGCTGGATACTCTCAGAGTAGTACGTCTAAAAGCCTTGATAGTAATGAAGGCTCAACCGGAGACTGGGCACTCTCCGGGAAAGTGTCCGGTCAGGTGAATACTCACCATTGGGAGCTCGGATCGGACAAAAAGTTGACGGTGGACGACTGCTTCCCTGAGATCCGGTCAATGATGGACACCGTGACCGAAAGCATCGAAAAGTACACCCGCAGAGGGAAAAACCGGAATGAGTCCAATCGAAACAAGGTTGAACTGACTTGGCCGACCGTAGAGCTCAAAGGGGGTGTTGAGCTTAAAGAGGTTGAACAGCGAAACGATATCGCGGTATCGGGAAGTATATCGTTGTCCATGGCGCCTCTGCTTAAAGCTGATGTGTGTGTCGATATTCTCGATACCATAATCAGCCTGCAGGGGCCCCACTCCACGATTCTTAAGGAGATTCGAGAGCGCGCGCAACAAGGGATAGGAACAGAGCAGCTCAGCGCAGGCGCTGTAGTCGCACTGGACTTGCTTATTTCCGGTGAGCTTTCAGGCAGCTTATCCTGGGAAAAGAACGCAGGAAAACGCTGGTTGGCCAAAGACGGAGTAACGACGACCAATAAAAGTGCTCTGAGTCTGTTGGTTGGCGTAGAAGCCAGAATCGAGGCGAAAGCAAAAATATTCTATGTCGAGGTCAGGGCGGGCATGGTAATGTCCCTCAAGAGCGCGGGATCTGAATCTAAAGGTATTGGCGCTGTGTTCGAGCTTACGTCAACCGTAAAAGAAGGTGAGCCCGCGATTGGTGGAAGTGTGCTGTTTACGGGTGCGGCGCTCTACTACACCTACTATGCGGAGGTAGCCAAAGGAACGGTGGATTCGAAAAACGCTGAGAATGAGGATGACCAGAGAAGGAGAGGTCGTTACAAGAAAGCACAGAACGAAAATTTGAAAGAGAAAGAAATGAAAAGGCTCAGGGAAATATTGCCAGAGGCCAGATTTCCTAGAGAAAAAAAGGAGTATTCCCTTAATGAAGCTCCATTCTAAGCTGGTTCTGGTGTTATGTATTTTTTTATCTTCATCCTGTTCTGACGGTAAAGGTGATGGAATGAGTGTGCTTGAAAAAAAACCGCTATTTTACTTGTTAGTAGAGAGTAATAATGTCGAATCTTTCGTGAATATAAATGGTGTGAAGGTCCATCAGGTGAATAGCTTGATGGGCCAGTCGAAAGTTGAGCTTCCCGTTAACAATTATATTCACCCTGAAAAAAACACTTTTTCCCTTGGGCTTTTTGCGCCTGAAACGGGATCTGAGTATCCAGAGTCTGCGAGGCTCTCAGTGAGCTTGGTTGTTAAGCCGGATGAAGATTTGAGCGTCAGTCACAAGATAACAGATATTGTGTTTGATGGGAGCGAAACTGATCTCGTGGCCCTAAACGGCGGTCCTGGGAGTCGTCAGGTCGACCCAGAGAATGAGTTCATCGAAAATTCCCACGGAAATATTGTTATACATCCTTTGGATATAGAGCAGCCAGAAGAGGAAATGGCCGGCCCTACACTTACAAGGACGGTAGACATCCCTAACAGCTTGCCTTTGTGGAAGTTCTTTTTAAGTGATGATCTTCCTGATTACTTTGCAGTTTCAGACGAGACGTATTACCGGGACAGGGATGAGCTTTACGAAGAATATAAGAGGATTGAGGATGCCCTCATTGAGGGGGATATCGACGTTATAATGACAATGTTCGAGGAGAGGAACTCCGAAACTGACAGGGCTTTTTACTTACAGGATGGAACGACGGCGGAAGAGCTGAGAGCGAGCCTTAAAAAGTCGCTAAGTAACCCCGATTTGAAAATTGTTAGATCAGACAATGAGAAATTTGGATTGATCCACGAACCAAATGGAAAGCTGGTTGCGTTAGTTCGGTCAGATGATGGTCCAGCAATTGCCTTCAACTTCGTTGATGATCCCGGATCTGTGAGGTATGGTCTTGTGTTTCGACGCGAAAATGGTAATTGGATTATAGCCCGATAGAACCAATCACTTTCGGTATTTTCCGTATTCTTTCTGTTAATCTTGAGGTGTTTTGCGCCAACTTTAACTGCATCACACAAAAATGGATAAAGGACTGGCATAATGCCGCCCTTTGAAGTCTGACACGGAACACAAGGAGTGCACGTCATGCCCCTCGCTTTACTGCGCCAGCTTACCCTGGCTTCTCTGATGACTCTTGGTTTGACCGCCTGTGGCGGCAGTAGTGGGGGCGGCCCGGAGCCCGGTTCGTCCAGCAGCCAATCGTCTAATTCACCCTCGTCTTCCAGCGTGCCGCAGACAAGCTCAAGCTCGTCTGAGTCCTCTGTCAGTTCCAGTTCCAGCTCAACTTCCAGTTCAGTATCAAGCTCCAGTAGCTCGAGCCAACCCGCTGACCTTGAGCCCGCCCCTTTCTCGTTCGAGCCTCAATTTGATGTAGAGCCTGGTGCCACACTGACCAGCAATACCGTCACCGTCAGCGGTATTGATGCCGTTACCACGATTTCGGTTACCGGCGGTCAATACAGTATCGAGGGTGGCGCTTATACCGACGCCGACGGCGAGGTGGACCTGGATGACGAAGTCAGGGTTCAAGTGACGGCCTCCGGGAATTTCAGCACCGAAGCGTCTGCCATGCTGACGATTGGTGGGATTAGCGGCACCTTTACCGTTACCACCGAAGCCGAAGATACGACACCGAATGCCTTTGGCTTTGCCCCCCAGGAAGGTCTGGATCCCGAAACAGAGGTAACCAGTGAAGAGGTCGAGATCAGCGGGATTAACACCCCCGTGGCCGTCAATATCACCGGTGGTGAGTACCGGGTCAACGGTGGAGAGTTCACCACCGAAGCGGGAGAGCTTCAGCCGGGAGATGCTATCTCACTGCGTGCAGTAACGCTTAGCGGTCCTGACCAAACTCGGGAGGTGGCGATCACCATCGGAACCGAAACCGTCGAGTGGGCGTTGACCACCGCCCCGGATGAAGAGCCTCCGGTCGGTGAAATTGCGTTCCCGCCCCCCATGAGCGCCAGCGGCGCCGAAACCCTGACCATCCGAGGGCGAGCCTCCGATGAGCTCAGCGATGTTGCCGAAGTCACCCTGACCGTTCACCACGGGGACAGCACCGTTCCCTACACCCTGGAAACCGACGAGGAATCCGGCTTTGCTGAATGGCAGCAGAGCATCACCCTGGCTCCCGGCGAAAACCGGGTATCACTACAAGTCAAAGACGAAGCGGGCAATGAGCTGGAAGAGCCGGTGGAAGTGACGGTGGTTGGGCAGGAATATACGGCGCCGTTTCCGGATGATGAGCAGGGACAGTTTGACATTGGAGACATGGTTTATGACGAGGCTCGTAACCGTCTTCTTTTGTTGGGTAGTGATCAAGATGAAGGGGTAGCTGAGTACCGTGTTGCATTGGCAGTGGACTTGAGCACTGGAGCTCGCTCTGTTTTTGTCTCAAATGACGGCGAAAACGAGGCTCTAAACTTATGGGCCCTTGGTATTGGCGCCCTTGATACTGAGAATAGTCGGTTATTAGTCGCTCGTGACATTGTTGGTGATACTATTTACGAGGTTGATCTTGAAACAGGGTTGGCCGAAGAGATCCTACGGACAGATTCTGAAAGCAGTACGTCAGATTTCGATCAAGTTCGCGATATTGTTTTGTCTCCATTAGATACCAAGAATATTTATATACTTTCAGGGGGCGATTACAAGCGACTTTTGAGGGTCGATCTCGTCTCTGGAGAAAGTACAGTCATCTCAGATTATGAGGCTGGTGTCGGCGATGGGCCGGATTTCGGATCAGCTCGAGGACTCGTAATTACAGAAGATGAGAGCCAGGCTTACATTTATGGTGGACTTGATCTGTATAAGGTGGACCTGACGAATGGTAATCGAGAGGGGGTTCCTCTGGACTACCCGTCAGACCATGTTATCAAGGCTGTAAATGATTTTGTGCTTATGGACGAAGAGGAGAAACTATACATTTTCGAGACATCTCGCGGGATTATGAAAAGAGGCACTTCGGCCGATGAGTGGGTTGTCGTTCATCCCTACGATGAAAGCGATGAATTTGATGCTCGACTATCTGATGGTGCTCACTACATGGAAGAAGATAACTATCTCTTTGTCGCTCAGGATTATCATAAAGTGGTATTTGCGTACGATCTAAACACAAACGAGTTTGTCGTTATAACCCGCTATTCCGAATAATTTCCGTAAGCTATTAAAATGAAAAAGGTCCGAGCCGATCTCTCGGGCCTTACGTCTGATAAGGATTGTTACCATGACGCTTCCCTCGTCCCGCGCCAACACCCTGCTGTCCTTCTCCAAGCGCAAGCTCTATATGGCCATGCTGGCCTGTTCTCCTTTGGTACTGTCTCAGCCGGCCGCGGCTGGCCCGGAAGGGGGGCGCATTACCGGAGGCTCAGGCCAGATATCGGCGGCACAGAAGCAGATGCTGATTGAGCAGTACTCGGACCGCATTGCGATCGACTGGGACAGCTTTGATCTGGATGCCGACGAGGTGGTGAGCTTTCTGCAGCCAGGAGCGGATTCGGTGGCGCTTAACCGCATACTGAGTGAATCGGCCTCGGACATACGTGGGCGTATTAATGCCAACGGCCATGTGGTGCTGGTCAACCCCCGAGGAATAGTGTTCGGTGAGTCGGCTCAGGTCAATGTGGGTGGCCTGCTGGCCAGCGGTCTCGATATCGGCGTCGATGATTTTATGAACGGTGACTTTGCCTTTTCCGAGCTGGACGGGGCCGAAGGCGCGGTCATCAACCAGGGAACGCTGCAGGCATCACTAGGTGGTTCGATAGGGCTGCTGGGTAAAACCGTCACTAACGAAGGGCTGATTCGCGCTGAGCTGGGGTCGGTAACACTGGCCGCCGGCAAAGAGGCGGTGCTGACCTTCGACAGTGACGGCCTGATGGGTATACGGGTAACCGAGTCCATTCTTCAGGATGAGTTGGGTGTAGATCCCGCAGTAGTGAATGAGGGTTCCATTGAAGCCAAGGGTGGCCGAGTACTGCTGACTGCCTCTGCCAGCCGGGACGTATTCTCCCAGGCCGTCAATACCGGCTCGCTGTCGGACGCACGCAGTGTGGTTATGCACGATGATGGCAGCTTTACGCTGGGCGAAGGGGCGAACCTGGTCAATACGGGTGAGATTCGGGTTGGGCACTCCCAGCACGCCGGTAGTGCGGTCCTGTTGGGCGAGAATGTCACCCAGAGTGGCCTGGTCGAAGCCAATGCCGAGAATGGCGATGGCGGCCGTATTGAGCTCAACGCCCGGAGCACGACCTTACTGAAACGCGGTAGCGAAACCCAGGCAAAGTCCTCCACTGGGGGGCATGGCGGTGAGGTCATGGCGCTGGGCCGATATGTAGGCGCTGAGACCACTGCGTCGGTGGACGCTTCAGGAGCGGAAGGCGGTGGGCATATTTACCTCGGGGGCGACTATCGGGGCGAAAACCCCTGGCTGCCCAATGCAGAAAAAACGATTGTGCAAGCGGAAGCCGAGCTAAAGGCGAGCGCCACTGCTAGTGGCGACGGCGGCCTCATTATCGTATGGGCTGATGAGAGTACGCGGTTTGGTGGTTATATTGAAGCTGCCGGCGCATCGGATGGCCTGGGTGGCTTTGCAGAGGTGTCAGGTAAGAAGCAGCTGGCGTTCTCCGGAACGGCTGACTTATCGGGAGCGCGCGGGGCAGGGACGCTACTTTTAGATCCGGAAGTGATAGAGATAGTTGATAGCGGAAACGACTCTTTAGTGGAGGGTGGTGCGGGAAGTTATGGAATCAGTTTTGAGGATGGTGGGGAAGAGTTTCAGATTGACCCGAGGGTTGTAGAGGCGCTCTTGGAAAGCGGTTCGAACGTCACTCTTGAAGCGACTGAAAGTATCTTAGTTTCTAGCGCTCTAAACGCTGACGGGACGTCATCTGGTACATGGCTCAAGTTTCACTCTGGTGGAAATATCGGGTTAGCTAAGACCATATTTTTGGGGCAAGGTAGCTTTGAGGCAATCGCTGGGCATCCCACCTGCGGTGACGCGATATGTCAGGGCGAAGTGGGCAATAGAACTATTACTCTGTCCGCTGGAACATCGATAGACTCCTCGGAAGAGGTCCTTCTAAGCGCGACGGACACCATTAACTTAATGAGCGGTGGCGAAATTTCAGGTTCCTCCATCACTCTAAGATCCCGAAATAACATTAATGTCGGCGCGAACCTTATATCGGAAGCTGGAAATATCCAGGTTCACGCAGGCGACAGCTCCCTCGATGTTCAAGGTCTGAGCGGAGATCCTGTCGGTGACCTTACAATTACCGGAAACCTGAACTCCGGTGGATCCGATGTCCTGCTCAATGCCACAGGCAATATCGAGCTCAGAGCAGATGCGGTTACAGAAGGTGGAAGGTTCCAGGTGGGCGATGCTGTTGAGGAGGGTAGCCCCGACGCAAGGCCCCTGTCCTTTTCCAACTTCTTTTACGACGAGAATGGTGAGAACGGCCAGACAGAGGGTGTGATTAACACCGGGACTGAGGCCCTTTCTCCGATCGATGGGGATGACACGATTGGTCGGAAGTCGGGAGATATCTATATTTATGCAAGGGACGGTGTTGCACTTGGTGAGGTAAATCGCCGATACAATGTGGGTGTTTCTGACTCAGCTGGAGGCCCCAGCTACATCGGGACCATTCACGTGGATAACGGTGGAGACTTTACTCTGGGTGCTCAGCTTAATTTTAATCACACAGGAGAAAGCACCTGGGAAGGGGGAAACGGGGAAAGCTTAGGTCAAACTGAATTTTATGTAAATTCAGAGGGGAGTATCTACGTTGATGCCAACGAACTTGCTAGCCCTTTGTCGGACGGAAGTTCTTTGCAGAATGACACCGCCATGGGCGATTCTTGGGGTGATGCGCGCGATTCGCTAAATATCGATTGGACCGCCGGCGACACCATTTACCTGAATAAGTCGGTCTTTACCTCTGGTGGAAATGTTGACCTGAAAGCTAACAGTATCCAATTTTCGGATACTGTTCAGATCAATACTGATCGAGCTAATAGCCTCGAAGAGGATAGAACTGGAGTTCAGAACGGGAATGCGCGTCGGTCAAACGGAGGTAATGTAGACCTGACGGTTTCTCAGGCACTGTCACTGGGAACCATTGTGACTGACGGGGACTGCGCCGTTGGAACCTGTGTGGGAAATCTTACGATAAAGATGGATTTCGAAGAAACACAAGCCGGTAGTTTTTCTATAGAGCAGAATGCCGGTTCCCGCCTGGAAGTCGCCGGCGACTTTCTGTTTGGGTTCACTAATGAAAGTGCCGTAGTCAATCTTGACTTTTCAGAGTCGGGTAATCAACTCCATGGATTGGGGGCTGATCATTCCGTACAGGTCGTCACGCCTGGTGATGTTGATCTATTTCATGATGCGGATTTTCGGCTGAATGATGCCGATATTGGCGGAACCCTGTCCGTGGTAAGTCGTGGGTCAATTAATGTGGGTAGCGTTAGCGATCTGACGCTGGGCACTATCAGCACCCAGCAAGAGGGACAGAACGGCTCAAATATTACCATTGATTCCGCCGGATCCCTACTATTGGAGAGTGGGTCGGAGATTAATGCTTCTGCCGGATCCCGGACGAGTGGAGGTCCCGGGTATAATGGTGGTTTTATTCAGCTTAGCGCTGCAGGTGATGTCACGCTTGATGGCAGACTGATGACCCAAGGCGGATCCGGTTATGATGATAGCCGGTTCGGTGACGGGGAGAACGGTGGGGTCGGTGGTGAAGTTGAAATTACGTCGACTGGCGGCAACATAGCGCTCGCAGAGGTCGATGCGAGTGGCGGAGACGGGCACTCATACTCAGCAAGCTTCACTACTAGGTCAAACCCGGCCAACGGTGGTGATGCTGGTGACATTACGGTTACGCCAGCTAGCGAGATTATACTGACGGGTGATCTATTAGCGTCCGGTGGTGCTCTATCAGCCCATGACGAGAACGAAGTAAATGTTTCCCATGGTGCCGGAGGAAACATAGACCTGAATGGTAATGTTTCGATCGCCGCTCCGAGTCTTGTGATCCGCACAGACGCCGGTCCAATCGACGCTGACGGTCTGGCTGAAGATTCAGATATTCAAGCCGGTGACTTTACCATCACCGGGACGCTGGATGCTGAGAATCCGGGCTCACTCTTGACCTTGCATACCGGCACGACCACCTTCGACGGTGCCATTGGCGCGTCGGGTACGGCTAGTCTTACTGAATTGACCATCAACAGCTACGGTGATGTTCAGTTCGGTGGAGGCTCGGCCCCGGTCGCGGACCAGATTCAGGTCAACGCGGTCGGTTTTAATGAACAGTCGCTGGTACTCACCAACACGGACAATCGGTGGGTTCTGCGCGATGGCTCTGAAAGTGATAGTTCTATCACGTTCAACGAAGACCAAGACCCTCATTTTGCTTTCAACGGTTTTGCTTCGCTGACCGGTGGCAGTGGGGTGGATCACTTCACGGTATCGCACAGCGATGCGGTTTACACCATTAGCGGCGGTGGTGGTGACAATAATACTCTTTCGGCCTACACCGAAGACGCCCATAGTTGGAGTCTGTCGAGCGACGATGCCGGCAATCGCCTGACGTCGGCTTCAGAAGCATCCACGGATATCACTTTCTCTGGTATTCAGACTCTGGAAGGTTCTGGTGCTGACACATTGGCCGGCCGGGATCAGGACAATGCCTGGTCGGTGGTCAGTGCCGGCGGCGGTCGTGTTCAGCGGCACCTTGAATCGGGTGCCGCTCAGGATGTGGTGAACTTTTCCGGTATGGCGACCTTGGTGGGTCGAGGCCAGAAGGACATTTTCACCGTTGAGGTGGGCGGCTCCATCGCCGACATTCAGGGTGGTGAAGGTGACAATGAGCTCAGGGCGGTCAGCAATGTTGGCGACACAGTAAGTTGGACGCTGAATGGTGAGAACAGCGGTGGGCCGGTCATCCGGGAGTTTGGTGAGAGCGAGCCCAGAGATGCGTCGACGCTGGTAACGACCTTCTCTGATATTCAAAACCTGACCGGTAGCGACGGCAGCGATCAGTTTCTGGTTCAGGGAGACGCATCCTTGTCCGGTGTGCTGGACGGTGGAGCGGGTGCCAACAACCTCGACTTCTCGGCGTGGGAAGGTGTGGAAGGTGAAGCGCTGAACATCGGTTTCGGAACCACCGATTTTACCTGGAACCTCAAGGGTATTAACGAAGTCACCGGCAATGGCGGGGACTCGACGCTGGGCCTGGCTTATGGAAGCAACGTCTGGACGATCGATCAGGCGAACGGTGGCACTATCTCTCATGCTGCAGGCGAGGGCGAAAGCGGGTTGTTTGCTGGTGATCTCACGTTCACCAACTTTGGCAACCTGCAAGGTGGTTACGGGGATGACGAGTTTACGCTGACCAGTACAGGGTCGATCTCGGGCACCATAGATGGCGGGTCGGAGAGCGGAAATACATTGACCGTCGCTGGCGCGGGTAACGTCTGGCGTTGGGATCACGACGGCGAAACCCAGGCGGCCGTCTCCCAGGATGAGAACGTCCGGGTCGGTGCGTTCAGCGATTTTCAGACGCTCACAGGGTCAGGTTCGGATCAGTTTTACGGGCATGATCAAACCACCTATTGGACTTTGTCCACGGACAACCGTTGGTCGCTTTCCAGCTCAGAGGCCGAGGCTGATGGTTATCTGACTCTGAGCGGTATGAACAACGTCACTGGCGGTACCGGTGATGACCACTTTACCTTGCAGAATGGCGCGACCTACACCGGTGAAATTGACGGTGGTGCCCAGGCCGATGGCTCGACCAGTACCAACACGCTCGCCATCAACGGCAACCCCAGCCTTTGGCATTTGGATGGCCGCACTGAAGACGCAGTAGTCGAGCGTGGTAACGACGAACACGCGCGACTCGATGCCTTCCGCCGTATTCAGACCCTGGAGGGCTCGGGTGACGACCAGGTTCAGGGGCGCAATGCGGCCACCGACTGGGTGTATGACTCCGAGGCTCGGTGGACGCTCTTTGAGCCGGGCACAGACACCAACCCGCTGATTGCTTTTACTGGCATGAGTCAAGTCATCGGCGGCAGTGGCGACGATCGATTTACGTTGCAGACCGGTACCGCCTACGCCGGTGATATCGATGGCGGTGCACAGACGGACGGTTCGGCCAGCACCAACACCCTGACCATCGACGGCGACCCCAGCCTTTGGTATCTGGATGGCCGCACTGACGATGCCGTGGTTGAACTCGGGAACGAAGAAAGTCGACGCCTCAACGCCTTCAGCGGTATCCAGATGTTGCAAGGTTCGGGGGATGACCAAGTTCAGGGCCGCAACGACGCTACTGATTGGAGCTACGGTGCCGATGATCACTGGACGCTCTTTGAACCGGACACCAACACCAACCCACTGATTGCCTTTAGCGGTATGAGCAAGGTTGTCGGTGGCCGTGGTGATGATAAATTTACCTTGCAGAGCGGTGCGGTCTACGCCGGCCAGATCGATGGTGGCGAGCCGGCGGAAAGCACCAATACTCTGACAATCAAGGGTGACCCCAGCCTCTGGTATCTGGATGGCCGCACTGACGATGCGGTGGTTGAACTCGGGAACGAAGAAAATCTACGCCTCACTGCCTTCAGCGGCATCCAGGTGCTGAAGGGCTCGGGTGACGATCACCTTCAGGGGCGTAATAACGCTACCGACTGGATCTACGGCGCCGATTCTCAATGGACGCTCTATGACCCGAACACAAGCACGAATCCGTTGGTCACTTTTGACGGAGTGAGCAAAGTGATCGGTGGTACCGGCAATGACCGGTTCACCCTCTCGGCGGATGCGGTCTACACCGGCGCAATCGATGGCGGTGGGCAAGCGGCTGGTTCGGCCAGCATCAACAGCCTGACCATCAATGGCAATCCCAATATTTGGTATCTCGACGGTCGTACTGAGAGTGCGGTGGTCGAGCGTGATACGACAGCCAATTTACGACTCGAGAGTTTCAGTCGTATACAACGACTGGAAGGTACGGGCGAGGATCAGGTCCAGGGCCGCAATGAGGCCACCGATTGGGTCTATGGTGCTGACAGTCAGTGGAACCTCTATGAACCGGATACCACCAATAACGCCCTGATAACGCTGACTGGCATGAGCAAGGTTACCGGTGGTGCGGGTGCGGATCGGTTCATGCTGCTCGAGAGTGCCTTTTTCGCCGGTGAGATCGACGGCGGGTCTGATGCAGGCAACACTCTATCGGTCAATGGCGGGACCAATCACTGGTACCTGGACCACTCGGCGGCCGATAGGGCGGCCGTACAGGAAGGGGGTGATACCCGGGTCGAAGCCTTTCGTGGTATTCAAACACTGGAAGGAGCGGGAGCGGACACTTTTTACGGACGCGACCAGGGTACCGACTGGGAGCTTACCGCGGGTATGACCTTGGCGGATAACCAATGGAACCTGAACGAAGTCGAAGCGGAGGGTCTTAAGAATCTGACACTGTCGGGTATGGCTTCGCTGGTGGGCGGGTCAGCCGAGGACAGCTTCACACTTATGGCCGGAACTGCGTTTTACGGCACTCTGGATGGAGGCCTCACGGCGAGTAACACGCTCAGTCTGGCCAGTGATGATAATCTCTGGACCGTCACGCACTTTGGCGATAATGGCGCGACCGGTTCTGTGGTCGATCGAATCAATCAGTTCATATCATTCGGTACGCTGTCCGGTGGTGGTGGAGATGTACTTGCCGCACCTGACGTCACCAATGTGTGGACGTTGGAAGGCGCTGGTTCGGGCACTCTGGCCCCCGTTGGTGATCCCGATGATGCCATTCAGTTTGATGGTATGGCAGCCCTGGTCGGCGGCGTCAGTGCCGATACCTTTACTGCTTCAGGCGATACCCTCTTTGAGGGAGTGATTGATGGTGGTGCTGGCGCTAATGACACGCTGAATCTTGAAGGCCTGACGCAAGCCGTCACCGTGGGGATGCTGACACCGGACAACCAGGCGTCAGGTTGGGCGGCCCGGACTGACGACGATATCACCATCCGCAATATCGAAACCTTGACGGCGGCCGAGGCTGGCAATGACGTTGCCGGTGGTACCGGCAATCAGCTTCTGGGGCCCCTGTCGGGCTATTACCTGTGGACTCTGACCGGCGAAAATGCCGGCACTGTTCAGCCCACTTCGGGCGAGTCCCAGCCCAATAACAGCGCTGATCGCGTACTGGATTTTTCCGGCTTCGCTTATCTGGTGGGTGGAGAGGACAGCGACTTCCGCTTTGACGGCGGAGATGCCGTGGGCGGAATAACCGGTGGTAGCGGCGATACTTGGCTGGATTATTCACTGGCGATCGGAGACCTGTGCGTCAACCTGCTTGCGGGCAGTGAAGCCTGCGATGGTCCTCTGTTGGATAACATCGATGGGGTGATCGGTAACAGCAGCTCTGGCTTCAACAGTCAGTTGCGGGCCAATGGCAATGAGGATTACGTCTGGCGAATTCACAATAATGGACACAGCCGTGCTGATGGGATCAATGACGGGGCCTTCGAATACGACGGGGACGACGTCGAATTCATTGACTTCAATCAGCTGGTGGGTGGTGCCAGTGTGGATACCTTCCTGTTTGAAAGTGGAGGAAGACTGACCGGCTATGTTGATGGCCGGGCCGGCAGTGACATCGTTGATACCCGGCAATCTGGTGCCGCCGTGGCGTTTCGGCTCAGGGAGCAGGCTCCAGACGGCACCAGTGGTTCACCCTTATGGCTCAAGGGTATGGAAACCATTCGGGCCCACACTGATCGTGAGAATCTGTTGATCGGCCCGGACCTCCAAAGTGACTGGATAATTGATCGGGCCAATGGTGGTCGTCTGGTAGCCGAGGGTCAGACGGTCAGCTTCACGGGCATCCAGACCCTTTGGGGTGGCTCGAATCAAGATGAGTTCATCTTGGTACGAAATGGCGGGCAGACCGGCTCCGTAACCGGCGGCGTTAATGGTGGCGTAGGCACAGATACTCTGACCATTGGCAGCGCCGATGGCGAAGCAATCGACTGGACGGTGGACGGTTTTGCCGCAGGCAGTGCCGATCGGGCTGGTACCTTCACGGGTATCGAGGTTTTGGCCGGAGGTCAGGGGGATGATCGCGTTACCTTGACCGGCGCTCAGGCCTGGGTGCAAAGCATCGCCGCCGGCGCCGGTACCAACACGCTCACCTACGATGTCGAGCCTAACGACGTGAACGCTGCGACCTGGGCTTTTAGTGGGCCTAACAATGGTTCGGTTACCTTGGGTGAAGCGGAAGACGGCATCAACTTTACCGCCATCAGTGTGCTGACGGGTTCGGGCGCGGATACTCTGCAAGGCACCGGTAACCCCAGCGAGTGGATCATTTCCGGCGCGCATGAGGGCACCCTGGAAACGTCGGTGTCGGGTGACGAGCAACGGCTTGATTTTGCCGGCATGAGCACTCTCTCGGGTGGAAGCGGCAACAATACCCTGACCTCCAGCGGTGCCAACACCTGGGTGCTGACCGACACGGGGGCCGGCAGCCTCAATGAGGTTCTGAATTTCAGTGGTATGGATGAATTGGTCGGTGATGGCGAGAACAACTCCCTGCAGGGTCCGAACCGAGATAACTATTGGCTCCTGACCGGTTCGGATCAGGGTGTAGTTTCTGCTGCGAGCGGAGATGCAGCCAGCCCCGCCGTGGATGGAACCGCCACTGACTTTGTCGGCATGACGACATTGGTTGGTGGACAAGAGGGCGACCAGTTTGTGGCGTCAGCCACGGGAGCTCTGTTCTCCGGTCTGCTCAACGGAGGTGAGCCCGTCGGTCAAGTGGATGATCGAGACAGTGTCGACCTGAGCCAACGTTCGTCAAACGAGCGGATCACCGTGGGAATGGGGGATGCCCTGGATGTCGATGTGAGCATCGTCAATATCGAAACCCTCACAGCCAACCCTGATGCCAATAGCGGGAATCAGGGACACATTCTGAAAGGTCCTCAAGAGGGTACCTATCAGTGGGTTATTACCGACATTAACACCGGTAAGGTGTTCCCCGAAAACAACGAGCGGACCGACACCATCCTGGCCTTTCATGACTTTGCTTTTCTGGAAGGCAGCGAGAACAATGTGTTTGCCTTCGAAGGCGGAGACCTGACCGGCGGAGTCACCGGTGGCAGTGGCTCCAACTTCCTGGATTACTCCAGTAGCGACGGGGATATCTGCATCGCCCTTTTGGACGGTGTGTCCGGGTGCGATAGCATGGCTATGGAGGGGATCAACGGCATTATCGGCAATCACACCGATAACGGGTCACCCAACAGTACGTTACGCGTGGTGGGTGACGGCGATTACACCTGGAGTGTTCAGAAACTTGACGAGCTGGCCTCCAGCGATGGCATCAATGACGGCATCTTTGATGTCGGCGGCGACAATGAAATCCGTTTTATCGACTTCAATCATCTGGTGGGCAGTGACGGCAATAACCGGTTCGAGTTTGTCGGCTCCGGCGAGATCACCGGTTCAGTGGACGGCGGCGCCACTCGCGGGACTGGCCGCAATGTGATCGATACCACTGGCTCTGATTATGGTTTTGCCTTCTGGCAGTCAACGCCGTCGGGGTCAGGCGAGACGGACACCGCTTTGAGGGTACAGAACATTCAAACGCTGAGCGCACGCAACGACCGGCATAATGTGCTTCACGGTGTTGACAGCGAGGCTACCTGGACGGTCACCGGCACGGACTCGGGCTACCTGGGTAACGATTCGCTTCGCTTCGAGGGGGTTCAACATCTGAAGGGCGGTTCTGCAAGGGATACCTTTGTGGTGAACACCGGGGGACTAATCACCGGCGCCATCGACGGTGGCGGAAACGATGACACCCTTGAGGTAGCGAGTGAAGGTGACGACTCGGTTTACTGGCGGGTCAGCGGGAAAGATCAGGGCTCGGTTGAGGATCGTGTTGCGTCCTTTACGGGCCTGTCCGACCTTCTTGGCGGTGAAGGCGATGATCGCTTTACCCTGACATCGGCGGCACAGGTCTCCGGCATCGACGGTGGTAACGGCGACAATGGATTGGCGTATCAACTTTCCGATAGCGAAACTGCCGAGCAGGCGGCCCAGTGGCGGCTGACCGGTCAGTATGACGGCGAGATTGAAACGGCGAATGGCAGGATCA
Organism: Marinimicrobium sp.; assembly: GCF_002695945.1. Lineage (NCBI taxonomy): Bacteria > Pseudomonadati > Pseudomonadota > Gammaproteobacteria > Cellvibrionales > Cellvibrionaceae > Marinimicrobium > Marinimicrobium sp. The sequence continues at coordinate 44,681 of NZ_NZQP01000050.1, forward strand.
GTGGCTTTGAAAACATTCACTCACTGGCTGGTTCCGGTCACGATACTCTGACCGGCGACAATGTGGCGACGCGTTGGCTGATCAGTCATTCGGATGGCGGTTCGGTGGGGGCGGAATCCACGGTAAGCCAACACTATATGGCCTTTGAAGGCATGGCCACGCTTGTGGGCAATACCCAAGCGGATCACTTCTCGATTCTCGACAGCGGCAACGACTTCAGCGGTGTGTTGAAAGGCGGTGCCAGTGGCAATAATCGTCTCAGCGCAAATCAACACAATAACGCCTGGGCTCTGAGCGGTGCTGGCCGTGGAACGCTCAATGAATCAATTGTATTCGAGGCAATCCAGACGCTGGTCGGCGGTGGTGAGGGCAACACCTTGAGAGGGCCCAACCGGGATAACCGTTGGTTATTGACGGAGGCAAGGCGCGGCACGGTATCCGAACAGGGCATCAGTGGCACCAGTACCGAGTTTGTCGGGATGGAAACCCTGGAGGGCGGCGCTCGCAATGATCTGTTCGTAGCGGGCGGCGCACTGACGGTCGGCCAGTTGGCCAGCTTTGAACAGCTAAGCGGCGGAGCTCAATCTGAGGGAGGCGTCGATGCGTTGGATCTTACCGCCCTGTCTGACAATGGGCCCGTCTCGGTCGGACTCGGTGGCCTCAACGACGTCGACATTCAGGTCGCCGGAATCGAACAGGTTGATGCCCAGGGCGCTGGCAATCGCCTGTACGGTGCCTCCGATGCGGCCTACTCCTGGGTGGTTAATGCGCTCAATGCCGGGCAGGTCTCCCCAACCGCATCCGGCGCGAGTGACGCGGGTGTCACATTCACGGGTTTCACTGAGCTGACCGGCGGCACCCATAGCGATACCTTTGCATTGCTGGGCACCGGCAATGTGGACGGTACTATTGAAGGCGGCGATGGCGATGGTATCGATCTGGTGGACTATTCCAATCAGGCCGGCGATGTCGTGGTCACCGTGGGCGATATCGATTCGGATATTCTCGGCATTGAGGGCGTGGTCGGAAAAAGTGGCGCCGTTGCCAGCGACACCACCAGTACCTTGAAAGTTGCAGGCGGAGTGACGGATTCAGTGGCCTGGACCATCCAGCGATTGGCCGATCTGCCTAACAGCGATGGCGTAAACGACGGAGAGGTGGCCATCGACAATCACCAGCCGTTCTATTTTATTGACTTCAATGTGCTGGAAGGTGGTGACGGGCAGGATGCGTTTGTTCTGCAGAACGAAGGCCAGCTGGTCGGTCAGATCAATGGGCGGGGCGATTTCAATACGGTATCCACTCAGGAAGCGGAGCTGGCGCACCGGTTTACGGTGGGCGATCGCGAGAACAACGAAACCCGGTTGGTCAATATCGACTCGTTGACCGCCAGCCTGGATCGCGACCATCAACTGGTCGGTACCGGCGAGGGAAACACCTGGCGTTTACAGGAGCGCGGTGCGGGTGAACTCGAAGGACAATTGAGCTTTCGGGGTATCGATCATCTGGTGGGTGGAAACGGTACTGACAATTTCATTTTTTCGGGCGATGGTCTGGTCAGTCGCATCGAGGGGCGCGGCGCTCTGGCAGACAATATCCTCAATATCGAGAACACCGCCGAGCCGCTGCTGATCTCCCTGGACCTCAACAACCAGGGCGCTGATGTTCGTGTCAGCGGCGTTGGTAGCCTGGTTGGCAACCGCGACATCAATCACCGGCTTCAGGGCGAAGACCGATCCAACACCTGGGTGATCGATGGTCAGGACAGCGGTTCGCTCAATGGTGATATCCGTTTCGCCGGCTTTGTCGACCTGCTCGGCAATAGCAAGACGGATCGTTTCGAACTGCATGGTATCGGAGCCGTGAGCGGCGCAATTGACGGCGCGGGTGGTGAAGACACCCTCGATCTGTTTGAGCTGGCCGACGATCGAAAACTCAAGTTGGCGGTGGAATCTCCGTCCTCAGAGGACGCACCGACGGCTGATCTGCAGGTGTTCAATATCGATACCCTGGCGGCACCTACGGCCGCCGGTCATACCCTGATCGGGCGCGCGGACGAAAACCTCTGGGTGCTGGACGGCGAGAATCGGGGCACACTCGGTGACCTCAATTTCACGGGAGTGGCCAATCTGATCGGCGGTAATGGCACCGATGTCGTCGAGTTTCTGTCGGGCGGGTCGTTGCAGGGCTATATCGATGGTCGCGACGGCGACAACACCGTGGACATGTCCGAGGTCAACCGGCTCGTGGCTGTGACAGTGGGGGAAGCCCGCGGAGACCTGCGCAACATCACCCATTTCATCGGGAACAATACCAAAACCACCTTGACTTCTCTGCACGCCGACAACAGCTGGCGGCTTGATCGGGGCGAAAACGCCGGTACGCTCAACACCCGCCTGAGTTTCGAGGGCGTTACCGACCTGATTGGAGGCGAGGGCGTTGATACGTTCCGTCTCGACGGCGGTGGCGTGACCGGCCTGATTGACGGTGCTTCCGGCAATGACCAGTTTCTGATGAACCTGCCCACCGGTGTCGAAGGCAATCAGCGTCTGAGCGGCGGCGCAGGCGATGATGAGTTGCGGGTGTCCGGCGGTGATGCGAATTATCAGGTGACCTACAGCACGCGCACTGGTGGTGAGGAACAGCTTCGCTACACTGCCGGCAATGGCAAGGTCTTCGGTGTCGAGTTTTCGCAGCTGGCGCAGGTGCAGGACAATGTGCTGGCCGATGTGTTGACTATCAACACCCGCCTGAATCCGGATCGGGTCGTAATAGAAGACAATCGCGTCCAGGTCAGTGATCTGGCGCAGCTCAATTACACCAACAAAACCAACCTCACTCTCGCCGCCAATACCGACGATGTGGTGGATCTGGTCGGTGCCCTGTCCGTGCCCGGGCGCCTGGAAATTCGCAACGCCCGGGTAACCCAGAGTGCGGACGAGGCCTTGTCCGCACGCGAGCTGCGTCTGGTCTCGGTCAGCGAGTTTGGCTCCGTCGAGAGCCCAATCGAGACCGGGATTGAAACCCTGATGGCGGATGTCGGCACCGGTGGCCTGGCGCTGCGTAATAGCGAAGCCCTGGTATTGAAAGAACTGCGCAGCCTGGGGCGTGCGCAGGTGACGGCTCGAGGCAATCTTACCAGCGACGCGGATCTTTCCGTCGCGGGTGTCACTCACTTTGCGTCCGAGCAGGCGGGTATCTATCTGGATGGCGGCAACCGTTTCAGCAATACCGTTCATCTTGATGCCGCCCAGGACATTGAGCTGCATCATCAACGCGAGTTGTTGTTGGGCGACGTGCAGGCACAGACTTTCGGGCTCAATAATCGCGGTGATGTTGCTCAGAGTAATGGTGCCTGGACGGTCGACCTTCTGGATCTGTCCGTTGATGGAAACCTGCAGGCCATGAACGAGAACAACCGCATTCAGGGCCTGCGTGCGGACCAGGTGGGGGATCTGACGCTGGACAGTCGTGAGGTATTGCGTCTGGATAGCATCGACAGCGACGGTCAGGTGCGGATTGGTAGTCGGGGCCTGTCGGTTGAAAACCGGCTCAGCGCCGAAAGCCTGAATCTCGATGCACAAAACGGTAGCCTGACTATCAATCATTCAATTACCGCAAACGATATTCAGCTTGCCGGTGAGCGGGTCGCGCAGGACGCCGAGGTGATCAGTGGTGGCGCCCTGAGCATTAACGCCAAGGACGCTATTGAACAGAATGCTCGATTGGCTGCGGTGGCGGATATTCAGTTGGACGCCGGCGGTGAGTTGACCATGAGCCGCTCGGCGCGCACCGAAACCCGATCCGGCAACATTGAGTACGCCGCTGGCGACAATCTGACCATCAGTTACCTCGACAACCCTGAGGGCACCATTGCGCTGCGCAGTGGCCGGCGCATTGAATCCGCACTGGAAGCGCAGACGACCGGCGTGATTGCTCAGCGAATCGAACTGGCGGCCATCGAGGGCATTGGTGCCGGACAGACCATCGCGCTTGATACCCGTGAACTGCACGCCACCAATAACCGGGGCCGGATCGATCTGGGCAATACCGGGGACGTGCGGATCGATCGCCTGGCCAACAATGACGATATTGTGTTTTTCAACGAAGGGACGGTGACCCTGGATAACCGGGAGGGGCCGGTATTTGATCGTTCCGCCGAGGGTGCCATTGAGGCCGGCGGCGTGGTGAATGCCAACTACTATGTCGGTACCGTTCGTTTTACGGTCGCGGAGGGCAGCCTGCTGGGACTGGGCGGCATCAATGTGAACAAGCCGGACCTGGTCGGCCGGCGAGGCCTTTTTGTCGTGAGTGGCGATATCGGGTCGGTGGCCCGGCCGCTGGTCATGTACTTCAAGGACTCGCTGGTTCTGCAGGGTATTCGGAGCTGGCAGCCTGTCTGGGGTTTTGGCCAGATACCGGAAACATTCGAAAACAACTCGGCCATTCAGTTCAGCAATCAGGAGCTGACCAGTGCCGGTGAACAGATGGTAGAAGTGGAAAGCCTGGAAGACATTGACCCCGCCATTTTCACCGCAGTACGCAACTACAGTTTCGACGAAGTCTCGATTCTTATGCCACCGGATCAGCGCTACGGCAATGAGGAGGAAGACGAGGAACGGTATTCCGCGTACTGAGTGTGTTCAATCATAACGACCAAAAAACAGGGATTAAAGGACGTTTCATGAGTGCCGTATCAACAGCTCTGAAAGTGGTGGGTCTGGCCTGCCTGGGCTTCGCCACCACGCCATGCCTGGCGGGCAGTTTTCTGGAAATGCCGGATACCACCGAGGTGCCGGATCTGGAAGAGCAGAGTCTGCGTCTGGATCTGGATGTGCCCCCCGTGCGTGACCGCAGCCCCGACCCCCAGGCAGGCCCCCGGCTGAACGTGCGCGAATTTCGCGTGCAGGGTCTGGTGGAATACCCGGAACTGGGCATTACCCGGGCCGAAGTGATGGAGAAAGTCGAAGCGTTGCGCTTCGATATGATGGATGAGGATGCCATGCTGGAATCGGGCTATACGCTCGATGAGCTGGCATCGCTATCGGATCTGATTGCGGAAATCGAAGAAGACACCAAGGATCGCCACGTCGGCCCGCTGGAAGTACAGCGCGTGGTGTTCCATGTGCGTGAGCAGCGGCGGCAACGGGGCATTACTCTGGGCATGATTGAAACCGTCGCCGATACCATCACCCGGTATTATCGCGAGCGGGGCTTCATTCTAGCCAAAGCCTATATTCCCGAACAGCGGGTGCGCGACGGCGTGGTCAACCTCACCGTGCTGATGGGCAATCTTGGCGAGGTACGGGTGGAGAACAATGACCACTATCGGGACCGTACCCTGGCCCGGGTGTTCGATGGCGTGCTGGATAAACCGGTAAAAGCGGGCGTCATTGAAGAGCGCCTGTTTTTTGTCAACGATTTGCCAGGTGTGCGGGCGCGCGGCTTCTTTGAGCCCGGTCAACAGGTGGGCGATTCGCGCATGGTCCTGAATGTCACCGACGAGCGTCGGCTCGATGCCAACCTGCGCATCGATAACCACGGCTCGGAATCCTCCGGCGAGTATCGATTGTACGGCGATGTCTATTGGCACAATCCACTGGGTATTGGCGATCAGCTGCAGGTCGGGGTGCTCAACTCCTACGAGCCGGATAACTCCCTGTATGGCATGTTCCGCTACCGGGTGCCCGCCTACTTTCCGCGCCTGAAGTTTTCGGTGGGCGCCTCCAGCAATGACTTTGTGGTCGGACAGTCGAGTTCCGATGATATTGATGCATTGAATATTGAAGGTCGTTCAGAGGTGCTCGACGCGGCGCTGGACTATCAACTGCGTCGCACCCGTCTGAAGAACCGGTCGGTACACTTGCGCTGGGCGGAAATCGGCTCGGAAATGGACTTTGTCAACTCGGCGTTGGTGCGGCACAGCGTTGTTCGCAATCTGACGCTGGAGTACCGCTTCGATCGCCTGGATGAAGAGCGACGCTTGCTGCACCAAGGGGGCCTGAGCGTTACCCGAAGCGAATTCAGCAAGGTGGACCCGATGGATGAGCAGTTGCCTCAGACGCCGACTCTGGTGAATTTGGACTATACCCTGCTCGGCTTCTGGCGGTTACCCTTCACCGAGCTGGGGACCCGGGTGATCAGCCGCACCTCATTGCAGTACTCGGGAGAGGCGCTTTCGTCGGTGAATCAGTTCTCTCTGTCCGGCCCGCGCAAGGCGCGCGCTTTTGCCCTCAATGCCTATTTTGCGGACGACGGTGTACACACCGGTGTCGACTGGATTTTCCCCGGTTTCGGGCCACTGAAAGACGCGCTGCAGCCCATGCTGTTTGCCGACTATGGCTACGGGCAGCGCTATGCGATCCTGGAGGGGGATGAGGACACCGAGGGGGAGTTCAGCAATATTGGTCTCGGTTTTCGGATCAACGTAGCCGGGGTGCGCGGCTCGCTCACCCTGGCCCAGCCCCTCGCGGCCCGCAATACGGCGCTGGAGGATGATAGCGATATTGAGGACGACGTCCGGGCCTACTTCGATCTCCAGTATAGTTTTTAGATGTCGTAGACCACTTAACATTCGAAAAAAGGTGTCGGTTGGGGTATGGTTACCCTCAAGTAGATGGTCATATTGAATATAAGGGCCTTCTGCGATTCCACGATAACGAGGGGTAACCATGATAAAGAGAGTGAAGTCCTTATTCAGACCCGTGGCGGTCGGGCTATGCGCCGCCGCGCTGGTCACGGCCTGCGCGACCCAGCCCGGCAGCGACACCCTGACGCTCAACGAGCGTGATTACTTCGAACGCCCCGGCGTCAACGTCTTGGCGTTCGCCAACCCACCCGGCGGCCTGTTCTTCGACGCCAAAACCAGTGGTGTGGAAATCATCCACCACGGTGAACGCACCGCCACCAACGGCGATGTGCGCCTGCTGCCCACCCCCGAACAGTGGGATGGTATGGGCCAATTGGTCGAGCGCCGGGTCATTCGGGACAGCCAGCGGGTGGAAACCCAGTTGGCCTACCCGGAGCACGACTTTGAATACACCGTGGTGACCGAAGCGCAGGGCGATAAAGTCCTGATGCGAGTGTTGCTGGATGAGCCGCTGCCCGCCGCTCTGGAAGGCAAGGCTGGCCTGAACATGGAATTTGTCCCGGCGGCCTATTTCGGTAAGGGTTACCTGGCCGATGGCGTGGCCGGCACTTTCCCGCGCCACCCCGCCGGCCCGATGATCGTCAAAGATGGCCTCACCGAGTCCACCCCCTTTGCTCAGGGGCAGCACCTGGTACTGGCGCCGGAAGACCCCAAACGCACCGTAAGTATCCGTAACCTGCGCGATGAGCGCGAACTGATGCTCTACGACGGTCGCAACAAGGCCCAGAACGGCTGGTACGTGGTGCGCAGCCTGCTGCCCGCCGGCGAATCCGGTGTGGTGGCCGAGTGGGAACTGGATATCAACGGCATCCCCGGCTGGACCCGGGATCCGGTCATCAGTTATTCCCAACTGGGCTATCATCCGGCGCAGAACAAGCGTGCCATCATTGAGCTGGACGCCAACGCTCAGCCCGAGGGTTCGGCGCGTCTGCTGCGGGTCAAGGACAGCGGCGATACTGAGGTGGTCAAGCAGGGTACCCCGGAGACCTGGGGCGACTACCTGCGCTACCAGTATCTGACCTTCGATTTCTCCGATGTCACCGAGCCCGGCCTTTACCAGTTGGCCTATGGCGACCAGACCACGCTGCCTTTCCCGATCGACGATAAGGTGCATGAGAACACCTGGCAGTTGACCCTGGATGTCTTCTTCCCGGTGCAGATGGACCATATGAAAGTGCGCGAAGCCTACCGGGTCTGGCACGGTGCCTCGCACCTGGACGATGCCCTGCAGGCACCGCCCAACTACGAGCACTTTGACCTCTTTGCCCACGATGAAAATACCGATACCGACTTCGAGCCCTTCGAGCATATTCCGGGCCTGAACTACGGCGGTTGGTACGACGCCGGTGACTACGATATCCGCACCCAGTCCCAGTACTTCACCGTGCAGCATCTGGTGCACACCTGGGAGCAGTTCGGTATCGATCGGGATAACACCACCGTGCTGCAGGACAAGCGCTACGCGGAAATCCATCGTCCCGACGGCAAGTCCGACATTCTCCAGCAGATCGAGCACGGCACCCTGGCGCTGATTGCCCAGCACCGGGCCATCGGGCACGCCATTCCGGGCATTGTCGCCTCGCACCTGTACCAGTATCCGCACCTGGGTGACGGTTCCACCAAAACCGACAACAAGGTCTATGACCCGGCGCTGGATCCGCATGCCGACGAACGCGGTGTGGGCGAGATGTACGAGCCATCCACCATTGATCCGACGCCCACCGAGGACGTGATGCCCTCGGACACTATGCGCAGTGGCCGGTTTGATGACCGTTGGGCTTTCACCACCAACACCACCGCGCTCAACTACGGCTCCGCCGCCGCATTGGCCGCCGCCAGTCGGGCCCTGGGCGGCTACAACGACGAGCTGGCCGAAGAGAGCCTGCAGACCGCCCGAAACGTCTGGGAGTACGAGCAGGGCCGTGAACCCAACACTTTCCGCAACGCCAACACCACCGGCGGACGGATTGAGGAAGAGCAGCTGAAGGCGGCCGTGGAGTTGTTACTCAGCACTCAGGAGGAAAAATACGCGGACGCGGTGCGCGCGCTGCTGCCGCAGGTCTCCGAGCGCTTTGCCCAGAACGCCTTCATGCTGGCGGCGGCGCTGCCGCTGATGGATGAGGCCTACGAGCGCGACCTGCGCGAGCTGACCCAGGCCTATCGGGACAGCATTGGCGAGTTCGAAGCCGAGAATCCCTTCGGCGTGCCTATCACCCGTGGCGGCTGGGCCGGTGCCGGTACCGTGATCAGCTTCGGTATCGCCAACTACTGGTTGAATCAGGCCTTCCCGGACATTGTCGAAGCGGACCTGGTGCACCGCAGCCTGAACTTCGTGTTCGGTCAGCACCCGGCTTCCAACTACTCGTTCGTGTCGGGCCTGGGGCCGGATTCGGCCACTGTCGCGTACGGCAGCAACCGGGCGGACTTCTCCTTCATCCCCGGCGGTATCATCCCGGGCATTCTGGTGTTGCCACCGGACTTCCCGGAAAACAAAAACAACTGGCCGTTCTTCTGGGGTCAGAATGAGTACGTGATCACCGTGGGCGGTAGCTATCTGTTTCTGTCCAATGCGGTGCGATCGATGTTTGCTCAACCCTGATTGAATCGTCAGCCACGTATTGAGAGCGGCGCCTTCAAGGCGCCGTTCTTCGTCATGGGGCGTCGCCTGGTGCCCGGCTGACAAAAAATAACGCGGATTTTTCGCAACCCGCTTTGAGTCCTGCAGTCAAACCGTTAAAGTACCCCTTCGATGGATGACCTGTGCCCGGACTGACGTTTTGCTGACTTTCTGCTCCCGCCCGATGTCCACTCTGGCCAGTGCCACTGTGGGCGCCTTGCTGCTTTGCTTTGCCCCCCTCCTCTGGGCCGCATCGCCCGACATCCGAATAGAAGGCGGCAGTGATCGCCTGCGCGACAATGTGCGCAGCTTTATCACCATCACCGATGAGCCATGCGACACACCCTTGTGGCGTTTGCGCGCTCGGCTGCGGGAGTTGAGCCGTCAGGTGCAGTCGGCGGCCCAGGCCCTGGGTTACTACCACCTGAGCAGCGAGCATGAACTCAGCCGGGGCGAGGACTGCTGGGCACTGACGCTGACCCTGGAGCCCGGTGAGCCGGTCCGACTGGCGCAGGTGGAGGTGGTCATCAAGGGCGAGGGCGAAAACGACGGGGCGTTTCAGTCCATTCGCAATCAGCCGGGGCTGCGGGTGGGGGATATTCTGGACCACGGCCGGTACGAATCGCTCAAGAGCCGCTTCGGCGTGCTCGCCTCGGCGCGGGGTTATTTCGAGGGACGCTTTGAGCGCTCTCGAGTGGTTGTCGATAAAGACGCGAATACCGCGGATCTGGAACTGATCTACCACACCGGTCCCCGGTATCAGTTTGGCGAGCTTCGCCTTGAGCACGACATCCTCGATGCCTCCTTCATCGAGCGTTATTACACCTTCCAGTCGAGCGAGCCCTATGACACAGAGCCCATGCTCGAGCTGAAGAGCCGGCTCAATGCCAGTGATTACTTTCGCTCGGTTCGGGTCAACCCTCTCCTTCAGGAGCTCGACGGGCAGACGGTGCCGGTGTCGATCGAACTGGAAGGGCGCAAGCGTCACGGCTACTCGATTGGGGCCGGTTATGCCACAGACACCGGACCGCGCCTGCTGCTGGGGTACGAAAACCGCTATGTGAACAACCGGGGCCACGCCTTCAACGCTGATATCAAAGTGTCTGAGGTAGGCACCAATGTGGAGGCGGCCTACAGCATTCCGATGAGTCGGCCCGCCAATGAGCTGGTGCGCCTGTATACCGGCTACCAGAACGAGAAAACCGACAACACCCTCAGCGCCATCAACACCGTGGGTGCCAGCTATACCCGCTCCGAAGAGGACAGTGACTGGCTGCAGACCTACTCGCTCAACTATGAGCGGGAATACTACGAGGTCGGGGGGCAGCCGGAGCAGCGCTCGGACCTGTTGATCCCGGCGTTCAGTCTGTCCCGCACCCGAAGCGACGGCAACAACTACCCGCTCTCGGGCTGGAGCTTTCTGGGGCGGATATCCGGGTCGCCGTCCAGTCTGGGCTCCGACACGAGTTTTGTGCAGCTCTACGCCCGGGTCAAGGGAATCTACGGCATTGGCCCGGGGCGGTTGCTGCTGCGCGCCGAAGGGGGTATCACCGAAGTGGCTGAGTTCAATGACCTGCCCGTATCGCAACGCTTCTTTGCCGGTGGTGATGCCAGCGTGCGCGGTTACGACTACAAGTCTATCGGCCCCGTCGAGCTGAGCGAGGACGATAACGAACCGGTCGTGGTCGGGGGCAATCACCTGTTGACCACCAGTGTGGAATACGACTACCGCATCATGAATAACTGGGCGATCGCCGCCTTTGTGGATCAGGGCAATGCGTTCAACAATTCGGATTTCGATTTCAAACGCAGCGTCGGGTTGGGCGTTCGCTGGATTTCCCCCATTGGCCCGGTGCGGGTGGATTTCGCCCGGGCGCTGGATGACCATGAAGGTTGGCGCCTGCATTTGAGTATGGGGCCGGATCTATGAAGCCCTGGTTCTGGAAGGCATTCAAATACCTGCGCTGGACGCTCTATAGCGTCCTGGCGGTATTGATTCTGCTGTTGGCGCTGGTCACCGCGATCGTGGCGACCGAGCCCGGCAGCCGCTGGGCGCTGAATCAGGTGGCCCAGCGGTTGCCCCTGACCTTTGACCGGATGAGCGGCAACCTGGTTACCGGGCTGGACCTGGGCTGGGTTGAATATCGGCTGGAGGAGCAACATTATCGGATAGAAGATCTGTCCTTCCGCTGGCAACCCCTGGCGTTGCTGTACAGTGCCGTGTCGGTGCAGTCCCTGCGGGCCAGTGCGGTGGAATTACACTTGCCTCCCCCCGCGGAGGAGGCCGCCCCGGAACCGGACGGACCTCGGGAGTGGCCCACCTTGGCGCTGCCGGTGCGGATCGAATTGGGTGGAGTCGACTTGCGCAACATCCGCATCCACCAGCAGGAACAGGTAACCGAGCTCTACGGCATCAGCGGCACGCTCAGTCTGGGAACTTTCAACCTGCGTGTGTGGGATCTTGCCGCGGTGGGGCCGGAGTTCGAGGTGAGACTTAACGGTCGCACAGCACTGCGCTACCCCTATGACTCGAATCTGACGTTGGCCTGGCGCTACACCCTGCCGGAGTTGGGCGAACAGCCCATGACCTTTCGGGGGGAAGCGGATATCGAGGGCGATCTGACCAGCGTCACCGCCGAGCACCGTCTTACCGCACCGGCCACCATGACCAGTGATCTTCGCTTCTGGCCCAACCTGGATGACGAACAAACCCAGCCACAGTTGGTGCTGGATACGCTCTGGCCGGAGCAGCTGTTGCCACCGACACTATTCCCCGCCGACTGGCCGGTGCTGGAAACCGGTGGACGGCTGCAGTTGTCCGGTTGGCTCAACGATTACCATCTGGAGGTCGCCTTCTCTGGCCAGGGGCCGGGCCTTCCGTCGGTGAACGCTCGTGCCAAAGGGCTCGGCAGTCTCGAACACGTGGCTCTGGAAACTCTGGCCATTGACCTGCACGACGGAGGGCTGAATGCCAGCGGCACACTGCGCTGGGCGCCGCAACTGGAATGGGATGTGGGCGTTGAGTTCCAGAAAATAAATCCCGCCGAACTGCCGGTGCCAGCCCTCGCCGGTTGGCCCGGAGAGATAGAGGGGCAGTTCAATAGCGAGGGGCAGCAGGTAGATGGCGACCTGCGCGCCTCCGTAACCGACCTCAATGTCGCCGGCCAGTTGCGCGCCATGGCGTTGCTATTGCGTGGCGATATCGATGTGGAACAGGGGCGACTGCTGACCCGGGAGCTCAGGCTGGCGCTCGGGGCCAATCAGATGGTCCTGAACGGGGCCCTGGGGGAGCAGCTCGACCTTCAGGCGCAAGTGCAGGCGCCCATTCTCTCGCAGCTGGACCCCGCCCTTCAGGGAAGCCTGAATGCGGACATGACGCTGAGCGGACCGATGAAAGACCCCCAAGGCGAGGTGACCTTGAACGGTCAGTCCCTGGCCTGGACGGACTATCAGGTGGGCCAGTTGGACCTTAGCCTGGCGCGCACCGGTGGTGACTTCAACGCACAGTTGAGCGCTTCGGATTTGACGCTGGCGGGGCAGTCGCTTGAAACGATATCGCTGGAGGGCCGGGGACGGGTGCAAGAGCACCAGTTGGATCTGGCTCTGGTTTCCGAACATTGGGGCAGCGCCGCCGCATCCCTGTCCGGTGGTTACAGTGAGGAGCGCTGGGAAGGGGCTTTGACCCGCATGGATCTGGAGCCCCCCGACCCCCTGCTGTGGGAGCTCGATCGCCCGGCCCCTCTGGTGCTGTCGGCCCGCGAGGTGGTCGTTCAGTCGCTCTGTCTGAGCCCGGTGCCGCGTTGGCAGCGTCGGGAAGGGGTTGCCGCCACCGAGGCGCCGGAAGGGCGGATCTGCCTGGATGGACAGTGGCAACCGGATGGCGGCGCCAGTGCCCTGGCGCTGGTTGAGGGATTGCCGCTTCGACTGGCGCAGCGTTGGCTGGAGCCCGAAGTATCGCTTGAGGGCACCCTGGAAGGCCGGCTGGAGTTGCTGATGCCGGCCTCGGGGGCTGCCAATGCCCGGCTGAGACTGGAAACCCGAGAGGGGGCTTTGCGCTATCAGTTCGGCGAAGATGATGAGGAGGTCTACCCCTGGCAGACCACCCGTCTGGAGGCNGACTGGCAGAATCAGAAAGTCGAGGCATTGCTGGAGAGCGACTGGGGCGAGATTGGGCGCATCCAGGCGAAGGCCGACTGGGCCACGGATAGNGGCNCTCTNGAGGGAACCCTGCAGGCGGGNATNGACTCCCTGACGCCGCTTGAGGCTCTGGTGCCACAGTTGCAGGATGTGGCGGGCCGTCTGTCGGCGGATATGACGCTGGGAGGACGNGTCAGTCAGCCGTTGTTGACCGGTGAGATCACTCTGCGCGAGGGCGCCGCCAAGGTACCGGCGGTGGGGCTGAACCTGCAGGGATTGCAGCTCTCGGCGCGCGCCATGGAGCAGCAGTTGGCGCTGCAGGGGCAGGTGACCTCTGGCGACGGACAGTTGCGGCTCGAGGGCAGGGTCGAGAATCCGTGGAGAGCGGATCGACAGGTAACCGCTCAGTTGACCGGCGATCGCTTTCAGGCGCTCAACACCCGGGAGCTGCTGGTACTGCTGAGCCCGGATTTACAACTGACCATGAACCGCGAGCGCATTGACCTCAGCGGCGATGCGGTGATCCCCAAGGCGCTGGCGAAATTCAAATCCCTGCCGGAATCGGCGACGCGGGTGTCGGACGATGTGGTCCTGAAGGATCGCAATGGCAATGGCGATGAACCGACAGGTCCCCAGTTGTTCGTGGACCTGAATCTGGCCCTGGGCGATGACGTGCGTTTTGAGGGGTTCGGCCTGACCGCCCGTCTGTCCGGTGAGCTGCAGGTACTGCAAAACCCTGAACGGGGGNTGCTCACCGTGGGTGAGGTCGGAGTGGCCGAGGGGCGCTATAAGGCCTATGGCCAGGACCTGGACATCGAAAGGGGCCGCTTGATCTTCCAGGGGCCCTACGACAATCCGGGGCTGGACNTTCGCGCTACCCGCGAAGCGGATGAAGTGACCGCGGGCCTGGAAATTGGCGGCACCTTGCAGAGGCCCCGCAGCCGCGTATTTTCCACCCCATCACTGCCGGACAGTGAAGCCATGGCGATACTGCTGACCGGCAAGTCCCTCAACAGCTCCTCCTCGGCGGATGCTTCCATGCTGATCAATGCCATCGGCGGACTGGGGCTTGAGCGCAGTGGCTTCATCACCGCCGAAATCGCCGAGACCTTCAGCCTCGACGAGTTTCGGATTCAGCCCGAAGATGACGTCACCGAGAGCTCGCTGCACATTGGCAAATACCTGACGCCGCGACTGTTTGTCCGCTACGTTGTCGGGCTGTTCGACCAGACCAACAGTCTGGGACTGCGCTATGAGATTACCGAAGAGTTGCGGTTGGAAGCTGAGTCCGGGGTCACCCAGAGCGTGGACATGATCTACAAATTCGAACGCTAGAATTGGCTGCATGGACCGTTAGCGCAGGGACGCCACCGTCTCGCGCAAAAACGCCTCCGCATCGGCGGCGTTGATCGGGCGGCTGAACAGGTAGCCCTGTATGTCGTGACAGCCGAGACGGCGCAGAAATTCCCGCTGNGCCTGGGTTTCCACCCCTTCGGCGATGACACGCANGCCCAGGCTCTGGGCCAGGGTGATGATGGTACTGATGATCACCCGGTCGTCGTTGTCACTGGTAATGTCGCGGACAAACGACTGATCGATTTTCAGCTTGCTGATCTTGAACCGCTTCAGNTANCTCAGNGANGAGTAGCCGGTACCNAAGTCATCAATGGACAGGCTGATGCCGGCCCCATGGAGGCGGTTGATCATGGTGACCGCCCGCTCGGGATCATCCATGGTGATGCTCTCGGTCAATTCCAGCTCCAGGTATTCCGGTGGCAGGGCNGCATCGTCCAGAATGCTCAANACCATNTCTGGCAGGTTNGGCTGNTGGAANTGGGCCGCNGANAGGTTGATGGCAATTTTCGGCGGNGCGATGCCGGCATCGATCCAGCGTCTCANNTGCTGNGTGGCCTCGCGCANCACCCACTCNCCAATGGGCACGATCAANCCACTGCTCTCGGCNATGGGAATGAATTCCGCCGGGGATACCCGGCCCAGGTCGGGGTGGTTCCAGCGCAGNAGCGCNTCAAAACCGATGATGGTGCTGGTGTGCAATTCCTGTTGAGGCTGGTAGTACAGCTCGAACTGATTGTGCTCCAATGCCTGGCGCAAGGCATTTTCCACTCGCATCAGCCGGACGTAATGGGTCTGCAGTTCGGGCGTGAAAAAACTGTAGGTGTTGCGGCCCTTCTGTTTGGCCCGGTACATGGCGATATCGGCATTGGTGTACAGCTCACTCAGATGGGTGCCGTCTTCGGGGTACAGGGCGATGCCCACCGAGCTGGTAACCGAAAGATCGTAGCCGTCAATACGGAAGGGGCGGTTCAGTAGCGATAACAGTTTCTGGGCGGCATGAGCGGCGCCGCTGGCATCGGTGGCGGGCAGCAGCAGAATGAACTCGTCGCCGCCGGGGCGGGCGAAGGTGTCTTCCTCGCGCACCATTCCCTGCAGNCGATCGGCAAAGGCCTGNAGCAGGCGNTCGCCGGCCTTGTGNCCCAGNGAGTCGTTGATGTTCTTGAAGTTGTCCAGNTCCAGAAACAGCAGNGCCAGCGNATCGTGGTTGCGCTGTGCGATNCTCAGGGCAAAGGNGGCGCGCTCTTCCAGNAGGGAGCGGTTGGGCAGGTTGGTCAGNGGGTCGTAGTAGGCCAGNCGGTGNATCTCTTCCTGGTCCTCTTTCAGCCGNCTGATGTCACTGACAATACCGATGTAATAGGTNGGCACGCCATCGTCGGTGGTGATCTGGCTGATGCTCAACCACTCCGGATAGATCTCNCCGTTCTTGCGCCGGTTCCANACNTCGCCCTGCCAGAANCCGCGGCGGGTGATGTCNTGCCACATTTCCNGGTAGAANGCNTGATCGTGACGNCCGGAGGCGAGNATTTTNGGGGNNTGNCCCANNGCCTCTTCCTCGGTGTAGCCGGTGATNCGGGTNAANGCGTTATTGATCATGACGATTTTCTGCTCGGCATCGGTGATCAACACCCCTTCACTGCNGCGCTCAAATACCTTGGCCGCCAGCTCCAGCTGCGCNTCGCTCTGNACCTGCTGGNTNATATCAATGTGGGTGCCNACNGTNATGCCCCGCAACTCNCCCTCTTCGTTGCGCAGGGACTGCCCCCGGGACAGNACCCACACCCAGTGGCCATCGGCGTGNNTCATCCGGAAGCGGTTTTCGTAGGTGCCCTCGGCGCCCTGGTCGATGTAGTCCTTGAANACNGCGACGGCGTTGGCGCGGTCCTCGGGGTGGATCANTTCGGCCCAGNCCTNNGTCAGGTTNGGGCGGCCGTCCNTNGGGTAGTCGCTCAGGTAGCGNCCCAGCATGGAAAANTATTCCGGACTGCACTCCAGGTAATCGTCGGCGTGGAAGTATTCCCAGGCACCGGTATTGGAGGCGGCGATCAACGAACGGTAGCGGTCCAGACTGGTCAACAGCTCGTCGGTGCGGTTGGCCACTTCGCGCTCCAGGTGGCGCTTGTGCCAGCGCAGTTCGAGCAGAACCTTGGCGAGGTAGCCCAGTAGCAGAGGGAGGAGCAGAACAGTCCCCCAGGCCATGAAGTACCAGGAACCCTGAAGCCAACCGCGGGCCGGGGCAATGGAGAGTACCCAGGGGTTGTTGGGCACCTCGATGCGCTGTTCCACCGGCTGATTCAGCGGTTGAGGCGCATTGCCCGAGATGTTGGCGGGCTCACCGGGGGGCGGCTCCAGGCGTTTCAACTCATAGTGGTACCCCTGGCGCTCCAGCTCGTCGAGCCGGGCGACCTCAAGCAGGCGGTCCAACCTCAGGGTCACGTTGGCAAAGCCCCAGAACGCGCCATTAACCGTCACGGGATAGCGAGCGACTATGCCGTCCATGCCCTGGACCAGGCGCAAGGGGCCGGCCACTCTCAACTCGTTGTCTTCGAGGGTCAGCCGACTCTCCCGTCCCTGCTCGGGATCGGCAAGCTGATTGAAGCCGAGTGCCGCCCGGTTGTCCTCGAGCGGGCTCACATAGCGAATGATGCCCCCCGGCGACAGGGACAGGCTCTGAACATCCGGGTAGTGTTGCAGCATGTCCTCGGTCACGGTCTGAAACCGCTCCCCCACATTGCGGACGTTGCGCACGTAGGTGGCCAGGGTGTAGGCCGCCGAGAGCGAATGGCGCAGGTTGGCCTCAATGATTCGGGCGTGGTTGGCCGCCAGGGTGCTGGCGAGCAGTCGCTGCTCGCGAATCAGGGAGTCTCGCTCCTTGCTCATCCAGGCGATGGTCAGCGCGCCGCTGGCAATCAGGGTCACCAGTGCCACAATCCAACTGAGGGTTTTGGGGTGGCGCTGTTCAAGGGAGCGAAAATTCATGGGTAGCCGTGGGTAACCCTGGTGGGGGATGCGTCGGTCATACTGGCGAGTATAGCGGCAACGGCGCCGGTTTGGCCAAGTATTCGAGTCGAGAGGCTGAGCGACGCTTTGCTATGATGGCCGCCGATTCTGCAAGTGGGAGCGTCATCATGATCGATATTGGAGTGAATCTGACCTCGGGCCGTTTCAACAAGGACCGCGAGCAGGTGCTGGAGAGCGCCTGGGCGCAGGGCATCAATGCGCTGATCATTACCGGCACCTCGGTGGCGGGCAGCCGGGACGCGGCGGCGCTGGCGGCGTCGGATAGCCGGCGATTGTTCGCGACGGCCGGGGTGCACCCACATGAGGCGAAAACCTGGGATGAGGCGGCCGCGCAGCAGCTCCGGACTCTGGTACAGCAGCCCCAGGTGGTGGCGATAGGGGAGTGTGGGTTGGACTTCAACCGTGATTTCTCCCCTCGCCCCGATCAGTTGGCCTGCTTTGAAGCGCAATTGGCATTGGCGGCGGACGTCGGCAAACCCGTATTTCTGCATCAGCGGGATGCTCACGCGGCGTTTATGCCCATTCTTCGTCGCTACCGGGATCAACTGCCGGGAGCCGTAGTGCACTGCTTTACCGGTACGGGGGACGAGTTGGAGGATTATCTGTCACTGGATTGCCATGTCGGCGTGACCGGTTGGGTGTGTGATGAAAAGCGCGGTGGCGAGTTGCGCGAACTGGTGAGCCGGATTCCGGCCGATCGCCTGTTGGTGGAAACCGATGCTCCCTACCTGACGCCTCACAATCTGCCCAAAAAACCCAAAGGCAATCGCAACGAGCCGGCGTTTCTGACTTATGTGATCGAGAAGATTGCACAGTGCCGCAACGAATCGTTTGAAGCCCTGGCGGAAACAACGGCTTACAACGCGGAGAAATTTTTCCAGTTGCCCCGGAACTGAGTCCGTCCGGTCGCGTAGGGCGGGTAAGGCCAAAGGCCGCACCCGCCGCAACAAAAGGCTCACCTACGGCACCCAGCGGTGCCGCTCAACAATACCTTACCAGACCTGAGGCGGCGTATCCGGATTGATCACCTCTTCGGATACACCGCTGCCGAGTTGGACCTCATCTTCGTTGATGTTGCCGCCGTCAATAAAAATCGCACCGGAGTACCGGCCCTCAACCCGCAGCGGGCCGCCGCTGACATTATCACTCAGGCTGACGTTATTGAGATGCACCTCGTAGGCATCATCAATGGTCATGGCCAGGGAGTCCGACTCAATGGAGACGTTTTCCATCTTCAGGTTTTTCATGCGCACGATACGCGCACCCATTTCAGCATTCTTCACCGTGACATTGGTCAGGGTCACATCCTCCACCCATTTTTCGGGCAGGCCAATCAGTGAAATGGCGGTGGGCACACCGTCAATCGATACGTCACTGATATGGATGTTGCGGGCGGTCGGAGCCACGCCCATGGCCTCCGGGCCGGTATAGAAGCTGTTGAAATTGATCGCTTCATAGGTGATGTTCTTCATCACCACGTCGCGCACAAAAATGTTCTCGATCACATTGCCCCGGCCGCGCTCGGTCTTGAACCGGATGCCGCGATCCGCACCGTCAAAGTAAGCGTCGTGCACGTAGACATTGCGAATACCACCCGAGGTTTCGCTACCGAATACCACACCACCACTGCCGGTGCGCACATTTTTCGCTTCGAAATGACGAACGACGACGTTTTCCGTGGGGATGTTGATTTTCAGGGCCTCTTCATTGAAGCCGGATTTCAGCACCACCGCATCGTCACCGGTCTGGAAGTGGTTGTACTCGATCAGGACATTTTTCGAGGAGTCCACGACCACGCCGTCGCCATTGGGGGCGCGCAGGCTATCAATGCGCACGTCGCGAACAATGATGTTCTCGCTGTAAATCAGGTGCACATTCCACATCGGTGAGTCGAGCAGCTTCACGCCCTCTACCAGAATATCCTCGGACTCCCAGAACACCATAAAGCTCGGGCGCATGCCTTCTTTCTCGGCGCCCTTACCCCAGTCGCGGCGTGACAGGGGCACCTGGGTGGCGATACCACGAGGCGGTGGGCCGTACTCTTCGAACCACTCCCACCAGTGGTCGCCCTGAGCGTTCAGAAGGCCTTTGCCAGTGATGGCCACGTTTCTGACGTTGGCCGCATAAATCATCGGTGCATAGTTGTAGGCTTCGACGCCCTCGTGCCGTTGGTGCACCACCGGCAGGTAGTCGTCTTTATCGGTGCTGAACAGCACCTCGGCCCCTTCTTCCAGGTGCAGGTTGATGTTGGATTTGAGGTGCAGTGAGCCACTGAGCCACTTGCCTTTGGGGATCAGCACCCGGCCGCCGCCAGCACTGTGGGCCGCTTCAATGGCCTGGTGCACGGCATCGGTAATCTGGTTCCGACGATCATTGGACATTTCGCGCGCGCCAAAGTCGCGAATGTTGAACGTCCGGTCGGGAAAGCTGGGNCGCTCGAGNTGAGGCATNTCAAANGGCGGNCTCAGNGGCGCAATNTCNTGNGGGACNGGGCCCATCTGGGCNGCCAGNGGCAGGCTGATGGCGGCCAGTACACCGGCTACCAGCCAGGTATGCAGACGCCGCAGTGGCCTCCGCTGATGTTCTGTTGTTGATGAATGCATAGGTTACTCCCGGTTAAACAACCCTATGGTTGGCTGNTTTTGGTTATTGGCNTAGCGTACNCCCTGTGCGGGCGANCCCGGAGGCTCTCACTTCCNCCGGGANNNGGGATATTAGCACTTTTGATGGGNGCTGTTGACCGNNCGGNCGNNTCGNCNGAGGTTAAGTTGTGTCAAAAACGCCACANGCGAGTGATCANCATGGCCGCCGCGCAGGACAGCCCGACAATCAGCGCCAGCCAGAAACCGTCGGCTCCCTGNGCCGGNACCAACCANTCGGTAAAGGTCAGCACATAGCCCAGGGGCAGACAGATNCCCCAGAAGGACAGCAGCATGATCAGCANGGGCAGGCGGGTGTCCTTGTAGCCGCGCAACGCGCTGATGGCGGTCACCTGAAGAATATCCGCGAGCTGGAANATGGCGGCAAACACCAGCAGCTGTGTGGCCACCGCAATCACCNCNGAATCGCTGGTGTACAGGGATACCAGTAGATGCCGGCCCAGTAGCACGATGGGCATATGAATCAGGGCGATGGTCAGCCCCAGAAGNAGCGTACTGCGCGCCAGCAGCCGGGCGGTGCCCGGGGTGCCGGCGCCGACCAGAAANCTCACCCGCAGGGTCAGCGCCATNCCCAGNCTCAGGGGCACCATAAAGAGCACCGAGGTGATGTTGAGCACGATCTGGTGACCNGCCACCACAATGGCCCCCAGCGGTGCCAGAAACAGGGCGATNACACCGAACATGCTCACCTCCACAAACATGCTGGCCCCGATGGGCAGCCCCAGTTTGAGCAGTGAGCGAATGCGGCGCCAACTGGGGGCCACCCAGTCNGCCAGCAGATGATAGGCNCGGTAATAGCGGCTGAAATTCAGATAGCCAAGCATCACCAGAGCCGCCGCGGTGTTGGAGATGGCCGTGGCCCANCCGCAACCCACGCCACCNAGCTCCGGCGCGCCCAGTTTGCCGTAAATCAGGATGTAGTTGAGCGGCAGGTTGATCAGGGTCGANATCAGCGAGATCACCATGATCACGCGNGTNTGNCCCAGNCCNTCGGTNAGNCCGCGCAGTGAGGTAATCAGCAGGAGCCCGGGCACCCCCCAGACAAAGGCCTGCAGATAGCCCTGGGTGACCGCCGAAGTGACCTCGTCCAGCCCCAGTAGCGGCATCAGGGGGCCGGCACTGAGCANCAGNCCGGCCATCAGCACCATNGACACCANNGCGATGTACAGNCCCTGCCAGGTGACCGGCATGATCTGGTCCTGNTGNCCNGCGCCCCGNTGNCCGGAGATGGTGGGCTGTTGGGCNCTCANCACNCCGTAGAAGAACAGNAGCAGGGGCATCCAGAGGCTGCTGCCGATGCCCACCGCCGCGAGATCCTCGGCGCTGTAGTGGCCNGCCATGATGGTNTCGATNACGCCGTTGGCCATCTGNGCCAGTTGGGCGACCAGAATGGGGCCNCCGAGCAGNGCCAGGGTNTTCCACTCGGTCAATATCTGGGCNACGCGGCCACCACTGGGNCGNGTGGGCAGTGGCTGGTGGTGTTCGTCCATCGGGACAGCATTCCTGATTCATNACAACGGGCGCATCACTATACCCGAGTTGCACGCCGGTTTGGCAAAAGCCCTTGACCTTGGATGGGCAGGCGCCACAATAGGCCGGCATTCGGTGGCCGGTCGGTATCACGTTGGATTGCGGCGGATGCGCGCTTCGCGCTTATCCGCCCTACGCGGGTCTATACCGCTGCGCTCCGCCGTTCCCCAATCCGCGATGATCCATCAAATCGGAGCTCAATCTTGGCCAGCAAATCCAAAACCAAAACCGCCTACGTGTGCAACGAGTGCGGCGCCGACTTCACCAAATGGCAGGGCCAGTGCAGCGAATGCGGCACCTGGAACAGCCTGTCGGAAGTGCGCCTCGGGCCCACCCCGAGCAACCGCAGCGCCCGCTTTGAGGGCTATGCGGGGGCGCCCGCGGGAGAAGTGCAGACCCTGGCCGAGATCAGCCTGGAAGANCTGCCGCGCCTGAGNTCCGGGGCCGGGGAGTTCGANCGGGTNCTGGGCGGTGGTTTTGTGGCCGGCTCGGTGGTGCTGATTGGTGGTCATCCGGGCGCAGGGAAGAGTACCCTGCTGCTGCAGACCCTGTGCCATCTGGCCGGGCAGATGCCGGCGCTGTATGTAACCGGCGAGGAGTCCCTGCAGCAGGTGGCCATGCGCGCCCAGCGCCTGGGGGTGCCCACGGACAAGCTGCAGATGCTGAGCGAGACCAACGTCGAGAGCATTTGCGCCACGGCCCAGAAGATTGCGCCCAAAGTGATGGTGGTGGACTCCATCCAGGTGGTGCATATGAGCGATATCCAGTCCNCGCCCGGGTCCGTCTCCCAGGTGCGGGAAAGTGCGGCTTACCTGACCCGGTTTGCCAAGCAGACCGGTACCGTGGTGATTCTGGTCGGGCACGTGACCAAGGACGGCTCCCTGGCCGGGCCCAAGGTGCTGGAGCATATGATTGACTGCTCCATTCTGCTGGAGGGCGACAATGACTCGCGCTTTCGCACCCTGCGGGGCAACAAAAACCGCTTCGGGGCGGTGAACGAGCTGGGGGTGTTCGCCATGACCGAACAGGGCATGAAAGCGGTGAACAACCCCTCGGCCATCTTTCTCCAGCGCGCCGATGAGATCGCCTCCGGCTCGGTGGTGATGGTGATGTGGGAGGGCACCCGTCCGCTGCTGGTGGAAATTCAGGCGCTGGTCGATGACAGCCATACCGGCAACCCTCGCCGGGTCGCGGTGGGGCTGGATCAGAACCGGCTGGCCATGCTGCTGGCTGTGTTGCACCGTCACGGCGGCATCATGATGGCGGATCAGGATGTGTTTGTGAACGTGGTCGGCGGCGTGCGGGTGATGGAAACCAGNGCGGACCTGGCGCTNTTGTTGGCGATTGTGTCCAGTTTCCGCGATCGCGCCCTGCCGGANGACCTGATGGTNTTCGGTGAAGTGGGCTTGTCCGGGGAGATCCGCCCGGTGCCCAGNGGCCAGGAGCGGCTGCGCGAGGCGGCCAAGCACGGGTTCAGAAANGCGATNGTGCCCAAGGGGAATGCGCCNCGCGAAAAAAAAGANGGCCTGGAAGTGATCGCTGTGCGCTCTTTGGCCGAAGCACTGGATGCGATNGAATAGNGCCTGNGCGGTNGATGACGGCCTGNGGCCTTNTGNCACCCNNCNNNTNCGCGGCACCGAACCACGCGGCACTGATTTATACACTATAGTTTCTNAAGCCGGTGTGACCTGACACCGAACACCTAAGATTCAAAGGCATACCGGTTCTCCCTCGCATCGACACCCGGTGTCGATTTTCACTTGCATAAGGAGGACACGTGGCAAAGCGTTCATCGCAATTCTTGGGGGCCACTGCGCTCACGGCGGCCAGTCTGATTCTGCCCGCTACCGCACTCGCGGAAAACACCTTCTCGGCCGGCGTCTGGGGCACCTACGCCTACCTGCCGGACGACGATACCAGCCAGGACACCTGGGGCGCCTTCGAAGGTGAAGCCCTGATCCTGTACGCTGACGGCAACGCCGAGCCGGGCGAGGGGCGCTGGCTCTACTCGGCGGAAATGCGCCTGGGCCCGGGCAGCTTCACCGATCCGGCCAACAACTCCACCGGCGATCAATTCACGCTGCACAAGGCCTGGGTGGGCTGGCAGTTGGATGATGATCATGTGGTCAAGGTCGGTAAGAGTCAGGTGCCTTTCGGTTGGAAGACCGTCAACTTCTGGCCCGGCGACGTGCTGCTGGCCGGCTTTGGCGATCAGATGGACGTCGGGTTCAAACTCTCCGGCGAACGCGATGCCTGGCGCTACGATGCGGCGTTGTACCTGGCCGATGACTGGGGTGGCACCAGCACCGATACCGTGGATGATAACGGCCACTGGGGTAGCTCAACGACTTTCCGGAAAGTGCAGACCTGGGTCGGCAATGTCGAGTACGAGTGGGTGGAAAACCACTCCATTGGTCTTTCACTGCAGAGCGGCAAGCTGCAGGATCTGACCGGGCTTGGCAACAACGGTGTGGATGGTAGCCATGACGCTGCGGTGTTGCATTATCAGGGGCGCTTCGACGCCTTCTACGCCAAAGCCTCCTACATCACCATGTCCCGGGATTTGCCGTCGCTCTACCGGGACGATGCCGGCCTGCCGGGCACCATTGAAAACCAGCGCGTGGCGGTGGAGCTTGGCTACGATGTCGGCCCCTGGTCCTATTACATCGACCTGAGCAATGCCAACCCAGACACCGCGGGCAGCTCCGCTGGCCGGGTCAATGCCATTGCGCCCGGATTACGCTATGACTACGGCCCCGGTTGGGTGTATGTCGAATACCTGACGCAAGACGGTTTCGTTGACCGCAATGGCCAGGTCGGCGAGGGCGACTTCGATGCGCTGTATGTCTCGTTGGATTTCTACCTGTAAGTTCGTTCATTTGTAAATTCACATTCTCAAGCTAGGGGTTACCATGGCTGACGATAACACCAAACCTGAGCGGGCATCCGCAATTCCCGAGGGTGCCCAGGATGCTCTGCCGAGCTGGATAAAAATCAATCCGCCCGTATTCGTGGGCTCGGCCGTCTTATGTCTGCTGTTTGTTTTGGGCACGATCATCGCGCCGGAAATGGCGGGCAAACTGTTTACCAGTGTGCAGAATTGGGTGGTCAACACGGCCGGCTGGTTTTATGTGCTTGCTGTGGCTCTATTTCTGATCTTTGTCGTGGTCTTGGCGATGTCGAGCTACGGGAAAATCAAACTGGGGCCCGATCACAGCGAACCGGATTACACCTACATGTCCTGGTTTGCCATGCTGTTCTCGGCCGGTATGGGCATCGGCCTGATGTTCTTTGGTGTGGCGGAGCCGGTCATGCACCTGATGAGTCCGCCGGTGGGGGATGAAGCCACGGCGGAGGCTGCACGGGAAGCAATGCGGATTACCTTTTTTCACTGGGGTATGCACGCCTGGGCAATTTATGCCGTGGTGGCATTGTCGCTTGCCTACTTTGCCTTCCGGCAGAATCTCCCGTTGACTATCCGCTCGGCGTTGTATCCGCTGATCGGTGAGCGAATTTATGGGCCAATTGGTCACGCAGTGGACATCTTCGCAGTGCTCGGCACGCTGTTTGGTGTTGCCACCTCCCTGGGCCTGGGGGTAATGCAGATCAACTCCGGCCTCAACTATCTGTTCGATGTGCCCAGTAGCGTCGGTGTACAGATTCTGTTGATCGCCGGGGTCACCGGGCTCGCCACCATTTCAGTGGTGTTGGGACTGGATGGCGGCATCCGCCGGATCTCCGAGCTCAACCTGATTCTTGCGGTCATACTGGTGCTCTTTGTACTCTTCGCCGGCCCCACGCTGTATCTGTTACAAACCTTTGTGCAGAACACCGGTTACTATATTTCCCGCCTGGTGGACACTACCTTCAACCTCAACGCCTATGAACCCAAAGGCTGGCTGGGCGGTTGGACGCTCTTCTACTGGGGCTGGTGGATCGCCTGGTCGCCCTTTGTCGGCATGTTCATTGCCCGGGTTTCGCGGGGACGCACCATTCGGGANTTTGTNACCGGCGTGCTGTTTGTACCGGTCGGCTTTACCTTCATGTGGATGACCTTTTTCGGCAACACCGGTATTCACATGATCATGGAGCAGGGTATCACCCAACTGTCGGACGCCGTCGCCGCCGACTCGTCGGTCGCGCTGTTCCAGTTCTTTGAGTACCTGCCGCTGACCACTATTGCCTCGATGATTGCCACCGTTCTGGTTGTCACTTTCTTTGTCACCTCNTCGGACTCCGGTTCGCTGGTGGTCGACATGCTGACCTCCGGTGGCACCGACGATGATTCACCCGTNTGGCAGCGCATATTCTGGTCGGTCACCGAGGGTGTCATTGCCGCAGCCCTTCTGCTCGCCGGGGGACTGAGTGCACTCCAGACGGCCACCATTGCCAGCGCGTTGCCCTTCACCATCATCATGCTCTTGATGTGTTGGGGGCTGTTGCGCGCACTGCGGCTGGAAATTTTCAAACGTACCAGCCTCAAAGAAGCCATGTTGGCACCCAGGGTGTCTTCACAGTCTGACTCTTGGCAGCGTCGCCTCGCCCGGGTGATCCGTCATCCGAAGCGCCAGGATGTGCTGACCTTCATCAATGATACGGTGCACCCGGCCCTGGGTGAGGTCTGCAAAGAGTTTGAAAAACAGTCCCTGAGTGCCCGGGTCGTCCAGGACGACAATGACCGCTGCTGGATCGAAGTCTCTCACGGTGAGGAGATGGACTTTTTCTATTCGGTGCATGCCCGGCCCTATACACCGCCGACCTTTGTGATGAGCGATGTTCGCACCAAGCGCGGCGAGCAACTTCGCTACTACCGGGCGGAGGTCTATTTGCGTGAAGGCGGACAGGATTACGATGTCATGGGCTGGACTCGCGAACAGATCATTGCCGATGTGATTGATCAGTACGAAAAACACATGCACTTCCTGCAAAGCGTTCGCTAGTGTTCGCCCCGGGCCTTTAAAGGCCCAAGGATTTTCACGCCGNTTCCGAATCGGGGCGGCGTGAAAATTTTCCTTCCCTGTTAACCACCCCACATTGTCGATAATTCCTGGCATGGATTGTCACGACTGACTGGCGTTGCGGCGTTTAGCCGCTAATATGCGCCGGACATTTTCGGTCGTGATCGACAGGGTGAAATACATGGCGACAATAACAATAATCCGCTGGCACCACCTGGCAGCCATCGCCGTCGGCGGTGGTTGTCTGGGTGTGTTTCCAGCGCTTTCTCATGCACATGTCAAATGGTTCTCGGAGCCCGTGGCAGAGCCGGCGCCGGCGTTGCCGGACAGCACCACCGTGGTAGTGCTCTGCGTTCTGGTTGCGGTGGGTACCTTACTGGCAAAAGCGGTGGACCTGTTGAGCCGGGCCTATTCCCTGACGCCGCGCTGCCTTTGCAGCCGCTCCACAGGCCCGCTGCGGCTTGTGTACTATCTGATCGCCGGCTATTTTCTCGGCGCCGCCCTGACCGGAACGTTTCTGGTGCCTCACCTTCATGTTGCCGAACCCTTGTTGACCTTGGGGGTGGCGGCGCAGCTGGTGGTTTATAGCGCCTTGTTGCTCGAACGGGGTCGGGCGCTGTGTGCTTCTCTGATTGTGATGTTGTTTGTCATCGCCGGTCTGCACGATCCGCTCTTTGTCATGGAATATCCGGTGCTGTTGGGCTTGGCGTGGGTGGTACTGTTCGCTGATAAAACGCCCACGCCGCTGGGCATTTTTCTGGTCCGCTGTCTGCTCGGTGCCTCACTGATCAGTCTGGCTTTTACCGAAAAACTGCATAATCCCGCGCGAGCCATCGCGCTTCTGGATCATTACTCGCTCAATTTTATGAGTGAGTTGGGGCTGGCGTACAGTGACCGTTTGTTTGTCTACTCGGCCGGAGTGGTGGAGTTGCTTATTGGGGTGGTTTTTCTGAGCGGCTGGGTGACCCGGCTGACGATTGGCGTTCTGTTCGCTTTTATGGTGGCCACCAACAGTTACTTTTTCTGGATCGGAGAGTACCGCATGGCGATGATCGAACTGGTCGGACACCTGCCGATCTTTGCCTGTGGAATATTGTTACTGTTTTACCATCCGGTCAGTGAAAAAACAGGGGCTTCCGTCAGCCATCCGGGCGCGCCAGCAAGAGCGTCAGAAGCACCTGGTCGACCTCGCTGAGCGGGCGGTACTCCACCCCCGCCGCCANTCCGCTATCGGTTTCCTGGCAGTGCACCAGAGTTCCGCGCAAACGGACCAGTTTGCGGGACTGGTACGCCAGTACGTCGGATACGTCTGGTGAATCAAAGTCTTCCAGCTCGATGGTCAGTGTGATTTCTTCCCCCTCGTCCAGAGGTAACGTCTCCTGAAGGTTGAGGCGTGCCCCGTTGAATGACATATCCACCACTTCGACCGAGCAGCAACGGTTGGCNTGTGCCACCCGGGCTATGGCTCGAACCGGGTGACGAGTGTGCTCGCGACGTTCTGGGGGCGCCATAGCGGGCATGGTGGCATCCTCGAAGTACCGACGGGTTCAGGGTTGTTGACTGGGGGCGATGAGCTCGCACAACTCCCGTTCCATGGCGTCCGAATTTCCGATGTTGAGCTCAATCAGACGACGCAAGTGCTGTATGCTCTCCAGATCAATGGATTGGCACTCCAGGCCCAGCCGGCCCGATTCCTGATGGGCCACACGGCCCTGCATGAAAATATCGATCTGGTCGCTCAGGTGGATATCCACGGAAATGGGGGTGTCGATTTGGACCGAGTGGCTGGCGGGCCATTCAAACAAAGCGCCTTTCAACGACAGGTCCAACACCTCGGCTTCAAAGGTGTCGGAGCCAATGGTCAGTTGTGCGGGAGCATTGAAATGAATGCGGCTGAACGGGCGTCGCTCCTGATGTTGCGGCATACCGGNCCTCACTGACGGGGTTATCCCCTAAGTGTAGTCGTTTTTTGATTGGCCACAAGGGGTGTTTGCGCCGGATGATACCGGTTACCTATAATCGGACTCCCGATAATGAACGACGAGCCCCTGTTATGACGCAGTTTCGAATCGGTATTGATCTCGGTGGTACCAAAACCGAGGTGATTCTTCTCAATGGTGACAGTGACACGCTGTTCCGCACCCGTATTCCCACGGTCAAGGGGGATTATCAGGCGACGCTGTCCGCCATAGCCGATCTGGTGGCGCAAGCGGAGGCGCAGGTCGACCTGCAGGGGTTGCCGGTCGGGGTGGGGATTCCCGGGTCGGTTTCCCGAAAGACCGGGAAAGTGAAAAATGCCAACTCGACCTGGTTGAATGGGCAACCGCTGCATGCGGACCTGTCCCGACGGCTCGAGCGCGATGTCAAAGTGGTCAATGATGCCAACTGCCTGGCGGTGTCCGAGGCCACCGATGGTGCCGCTGCCGGATACGAGTGGACCTTCGCGGCGATTCTGGGCACTGGATGCGGCGCCGGTCTGGCCTGGCGTGGACAGGCCGTGGTAGGGCCCAATGGTGTTGCCGGGGAGTGGGGGCACAACCCGCTGCCCTGGACATCGGACACCGAGTTGCAGTCCCGCCGCTGTTACTGTGGCCGCTTTGGCTGTCAGGAGACTTTTCTCTCGGGGACGGGGCTGTGTCTGTCCTATGAGCGGATGACCGGAGAGGCGCTCACTGGGCAGCTCATTGCGGAACGGGCCGGGTCGGGTGAGCGTGCGGCGGTGACGGTGGTGAATCACTATCTGGATGGATTGGCGCGCGGGCTGGCGGCGGTGATCAACGTGNTGGACCCGGACGTGATCGTGCTTGGAGGAGGTGTGTCCAATCTTTCGGTGATCTACGAGCGAATGCCCGAGTTGCTACCGCGCTATGTGTTTGGAGGGGAGTGCGACACGCCGGTGGTGCAGGCCGTGCACGGGGATTCCAGTGGTGTGAGAGGGGCCGCCTGGTTGAACCCCGTCGTGTCATGATGGGTAACCAGGCGGACGCGCTTTATCCAGATAAGCTGAAGCGGTTTATTCAAATAAGCTGAAGCTCTCTACCCAAACAGGTTGAAGCTCTCAACATTCAGCCACAGGTGGACAAAAATACTGGCGATGTAACCCAGGGCGATCACCGGGGTCCACTTCAGGTGGCCGAAGAAGGTGTAGGCACCGCGGGCCTGCCCCATCAGTGCCACGCCGGCGGCGGAACCGATCGACANCATGCTCCCGCCGGTGCCCGCCGTCAGGGTGATCAGCAACCACTGGCCGTGGGACATTTCCGGCTCCATGGTCAGCACCGCGAACATCACCGGAATGTTATCAATCAGTGCCGAGGCGACACCCAGCGTCACGTTGGCGAAAGTCGGGCCCCAGCCGTTGTAGAGAATGTCGGACATCATCGCCAGGTAGCCCATAAAGCCCAGGCCGCCCACACACATCACCACGCCGTAGAAAAACAGCAGGGTATCCCATTCCGCGCGGGCCACCCGGTTGAACACATCGAAAGGCACCACACTCCCCAGTCGACGCAGGGCGGCCTCGTCACCCGCGCGTTCGGCGAGCGCCCGTTTGCGGGCGAGGGAGCCGGGCAGGGTGCGGCGCAGGAAGTAACCGAAGAACTGCAGATAGCCCAGGCCCATCATCATGCCGGCGACCGGGGGCAGGTGCAGGAAGGTGTGGCAGGCCACGGCGGTGGCGACGGTAAACAGGAACAGCGTCATGATGCGCAGGGCGCCGCGCTTCAGCTCCACCTCTTCCACCACCGCGTGGGGTTTGCGGTTCTCGACAAAGAAACTCATGATCAGCGCCGGGATACCGTAATTCACCAGTGCGGGAATAAACAGCGAGAAGAACTCCTGGAACTGGACGATGCCGGCCTGCCAGACCATCAGGGTGGTGATGTCGCCGAAGGGGCTGAAGGCACCGCCGGCGTTGGCGGCGATGACAATATTGATACAGCACAGATTGATGAAACGGTTGTCGTCCGGGGCCATTTTGGTGACCACGGCACACATCAGCAGAGCCGTGGTCAGGTTGTCGGCAATGGGCGAGATCAGGAAAGACAGTATCCCGGTCATCCAGAACAGCGTTTTGTAGTTGAAGCCTTTGCGCACCATCCAAGCCCTGAGAACATCGAACAGGCGCCGCTCTTCCAGAGCGTTGATGTAGGTCATGGCCACCAGCAGGAACAGCATCAACTCAGCAAATTCCAGCAGGGTATGACGGAAAGCAGACTCGGACTCGGAGGACATGCCGCCCTGCACATACACCCAGCCAATCATCATCCAGATGATACCGGCNGCCACCAGNACCGGNTTGGATTTACGCAGNTGCAGTTTTTCTTCGCCCATNACCAGCAGNTAGGCAATGACGAAGACGGTCAGGGCNACATAGCCGACACCGCTGTCGGTNAGATNCATNCTGCCGACGGCNGCNAATGTCTGNGGNCTGAATAGCGCGAGCAAAACGCCCGCTAATACCGAAGTAAGCGCGAATGTTTGGGGCATTGTGAATTCCGTGTTGTGAGAGTCGGAAANGANTNACCGAGGGCGGNTTAACGCGGGCGNGATANTACCATAACGTCTTTCNAAAATCCCCTCNAAAGCCCGCCNCTCTGGGGTTTGCTACNNNTTNAGAAGTAGTCCGAATTACCATTTTTGTGCTGTGNGTGGCGATCAAAGTGTCTGCTCAGTCACAGCATTGCCNGNTCATGNGGTGTACGCTGACGTCCANCGATGTATTCAATGAGGCAATCCNCCCATGGCCCTNTTANCNCGTACCCNATCGGACGCTCCNGTCGAAGAAACCCGTGACTGGTTGGTCNCGGAAATTGCTCCNCATCAGTTCAGTGCNCANCGNTCCGCACTGGTTCAGGGGAGCTGGACGGGCTGGTTTGATATGGCGGTCTGGCTGAAAACNCCGGCGGGNGCCATGCANCCGCTGCAANTGGANNTGGTCTANCGNGATNGTNCCGGGGAGCAGCGGGTGGCNATTGACCGGTGTCCGGTCGGGGGGCANCGCACGGTTCTGTTGAACGCNTCGCTACCACTGACCTTTTCCGGGCGTGTCCAGTGGGCGGCCTTTGTCCTCAAGCGGCTGGCGCCNGAAGCCAAGGTCAGCCTGGATNTGTGNCANCTGGTTCCNCANGAGCGTCGCCNGCGTTTCGCCTGATCCATTGCANCTGNTGACNGCCTGCTATACTGAGGGCTCTGTTCGGAGTCCNCAGTATGTCTATTGTTTTTCNACGGTTGGGCGCNTTNGTNNTNTGGATNGCNTCCCTGCCGGTNTTTGCCNCCAATGTTCAGCTCGGCACCAATGTGTCGGACTTTGAGCAGTTCTACAATCGCGGTGGCGGCTCCGTCGANCACATTCAATGTATTTTNGACCACNTGGGNTATACCCCCGAGNTTCAGCGTATGCCCTGGNGACGNGCCCGACAGGAGGTGTCCACGGGCAAGATNGATGGGTTTTTTACCGCGATTCACACNCCTGAAGTNGACAANTACGCCACNNTGTCGNCNCCNCTGTTNCTGGAAAACTGGTANTGGTANTGGNCNGCNGGCACNNANGCNCCGGNCNAANNGCGCNNNGGNGGANTCCGGNTNGGNGCCATTCTGGGCAGTCACCANGCGGTNTGGCTGGANCAGCANGGCTACCCGNTNCANATGCGGATCAACAGNNTNCCNCAGTTGNTCAANNTGCTCNTGAGCGGCCGNATTGATGCGTTTATCGCNGACCGGGACCACATGAGNGCGGCNGTCGAGGCGCTGGGGGTCGACNNAAACCAGTATCAGGAGCGGTTTTTACGTTACATGCCGCTGGGCGTGTACTTTGGCGATGAGTTTCTGACNNCCCGTCCGGAATTTCTGAAGGCCTTCAACCGGCATATCATCGANTGCACGGANAGCGGNTTTGTCATGTCGGCCCTGGAGCAGGCTGAGCTGCANAGCTGGCTATCGCCCCTGTTGAGCGAGTGGCAGCGCACCCCAGGNNTGGTCGCAGCNCTGANAGCNCAGAATCGGCANCANNCNGANCTGGNACAAGAGGCGTTGGTACAAATGGATCAGGCCTGGCAGGAGGCCTTCCGCGAGGGGGCTTATGGCGAGGTTCAATCCTGGCTGGATCAGGTGCTGTCGGATCGACTGCGCGCCCTGGCCGTCGACGCNGACGGCCGCATCACCGAGGTGATTCTCACCGACTTGAAGGGCCTCAATGTGGCCGTCAGTGATATGACCTCGGATTACTGGCAGGGTGATGAAGCCAAGTTTCAACGGGCGNTCGCGCTGAGCGCCGGACAACTGAATTTTGAACCGGTGGAATACGATGAGTCCACCCGGCGCTTTCAGGTACATGTCAGTCAGCCGGTGAAGGATCCCGATACCGGCGAGTTGCTGGGTATGTTGATCGTGGGAGTGGATGTCGACAAGGCGTTGTCACGCCCCCACTGACCGAGGCCTACGGGCACTCGGCCTTTTCTGCCGCAGGTTCGGCGTCGCCCGCCTCGGCGGCCCGGCGCACCTCATTTTTGCGCTGCGCTTCGGCGACCAGTACTGATCCCCAGCTGCGCAGGCGCTCAAATACCCACAGGCAGAACCCGAGGGCGCCCACTGCCAGTGCAATACCCACCAGTCCCAGGTCATCCTGCTCGGAAAAACAGGTCCAGACAAACTGCCCGACACACAGGGTTGCCACCACCAGCAGGATCGGCTTGCGGCCGATTTTATCGACGATGAACACGCCCAGAGGTGCGCCCAGGGCGACGACGGGTGCCGCTGCAAGCCAGTTCTCAAACACACCGGGTTGCCAGCTGTTGGTGACACTTTTGATAAGGACCCCGTACAGTGAGGCCAGAGCCATGATGACCACCGAGGTGGGAATCGCGATCTTCAGGTCCGCCCGGCACAGCAATACCAGCGCCGCATAGAGCACCATATCAANGCCCACCCCGGTGACCGACACCGCCAGCAGGCAGGCAACCAGCCCGAGTACAAACCCGACCCGGTGATCCCAGTGCTCGTCGAACTCGGTCATGCCGACATGGCCCGCAATTTCACCAATCCGGTACAGGTGCAGCACGCCAAAGCTGCCCCAGAGCACCGCGAAGGTGACCTTGATCCACAGGTCCGGAATCAGGGGGGCGAAGAAAATGATGCCAATCGGGGTGCCAATCAGACCNCCCACCACGGCGCCCTTGAGCATGGACCAGGCCAGTGGCTGGCGGCGCGCCAGGATGAAAATGGTGGCGCTCACCATGCCGATGGACTGCACGGCGAAGCTGAAATCCCGGCCGAGCGTGGCGGGCATATCGAACAGCAACACCAGCACCGGAAAGCCGACAGTGCCCCCGCCCATGGGGGTGGAGCCCGCCGCATAGCTGCCGANCGCCATGGCCAGGGCCATGGGCCAGTGATCCTTCGCCGTCTGCCAGTGGCCGTCCATCTGNACCAGAAACAGCCAGGCGGTGTAAAACAACCCCAGCCAGAGAAACCAGACCCANANNTGNCGCTTGGGCGGCGCTTTGATGTTCATCTTATTTCAACGGCTTGTACTTCACCCGCCGCGGCTGCGCATTCTCACCTTTACGCTTCACAAAGTCCTCGTGGTACTCGGTGTAGTTGCCCTCAAAGAACACCACCTCCGAGTCACCCTCGTAGGCGAGAATGTGGGTGGCCACCCGGTCCAGGAACCAGCGGTCGTGCGAGATCACCATCACACAACCGGGGAACGCCAGAATGGCCTCCTCCAACGCGCGCAGGGTTTCAATGTCCAGATCGTTGGAGGGTTCGTCCAACAGCAACACGTTGGCGCCCTGCTTGAGGGTGTTGGCCAGGTGCAGACGGCCGCGCTCACCACCGGAGAGTTCGCCCACACGTTTCTGCTGGTCCGAACCCTTGAAGTTGAAGCGGCCCACATAGGAGCGCGAGTTCACTTCGTAGTTGCCGATGCGCAGAATGTCCTGGCCACCGGAGATGGCTTCCCAGACGGTCTGGTCATCCTTCAGGTTCTCCCGGCTCTGTTCAACGTAGGCCACCTGCACAGTCTCGCCCAGCTCGATCTTGCCGCTGTCGGGCTGCTCGGTACCGGCGATCATCCGGAACAGGGTGGACTTACCGGCACCGTTACCACCGACAATACCGACCACGGCACCTTTGGGAACGCTCATGGTCAGGTTGTCGATCAGCAGGCGGTCGCCGTAGCCCTTGGAGACATTTTCCAGTTCGATCACTTTGTCCCCCAGGCGCTCGCCCGGCGGAATGTAGATTTCGTTGGTCTCGTTGCGGGCCTGGAATTCCTGGCTCTGCAGCTCATCGAAGCGGGACAGGCGGGCTTTGTTCTTGGCCTGACGGCCCTTGGGGTTCTGACGTACCCATTCCAATTCCGCCTTCACGGCCTTCTGATGCGCGGCTTCAGACTTGGCTTCCTGCTCCAGGCGCTTCTCTTTGGCCTCCAGCCAGTCACTGTAGTTGCCCTCATAGGGAATGCCGTGGCCGCGGTCCAGCTCCAGAATCCAGCCGGCGGCATTGTCCAGGAAGTAGCGGTCGTGGGTGATGGCCACCACGGTACCGGGGAACTGCTGCAGGAACTGCTCCAGCCAGTAGACACTCTCGGCGTCCAGGTGGTTGGTGGGCTCGTCCAGCAGCAGCATGTCCGGGCGGGACAGCAGCAGGCGGCACAGGGCCACCCGGCGGCGTTCACCCCCGGAGAGTTTGGTTACATCTGCATCCCAGGGCGGCAGGCGCAGGGCGTCGGCGGCCACTTCCAGCTTGTGGTCCAGGTTGTGGGCATCCCAGGCGGAGATGATGTCTTCCAGCTCGCCCTGACGCTTGGCCAACGCATCGAAATCCGCGTCCGGCTCGGCGTAGGCGGCGTAAATCTGGTCCAGCTCAGCCAAGGCGTCCACCGCCTCGCGCACGCCGTCTTCCACATTGCCGCGTACGTTTTTTTCCGGGTCCAGTTGAGGCTCCTGGGGCAGGTAGCCCACGGAGATACCCGGCATGGGCCGCGCCTCACCGTTATAGTCCTTGTCCACCCCGGCCATGATCCGCAACAGGGTGGATTTACCGGCGCCGTTCAGGCCCAGAACACCGATTTTCGCGCCAGGGAAGAAGGACAGGGAGATGTCTTTCAGGATCTCTTTCTTGGGCGGCACCACCTTGCCAACCCGATTCATGCTATAGACGTACTGCGCCATGGGGGCTACAACCTCATTGAGACGGGGAATTCGCTGGTTACTATAAAGAAACGCGCAAGGTACCGAAAGCGCGGGAAGAGTGCAATCAGCAAGAAGAGGGGGGAGGGGACTGTCGGATTACGGCCTTCGGCCTAATCCGACCTACTCAGACTATGGAATATCAAGCCATCCAGTAGGTCGGATTAGGCCAAAGGCCGTAATCCGACAAGGTAGGTTCGGTAACCCGAGTAAGTCGGATTAGCGCGCAGCGCGTAATCCGACAAGGTACTCACACAGATTACTGACGGGTGCAGTAGGGCCCGATCAGGGTACCCACAAAACCACCGGCCACATTGGTGCTGAGGTTGGTGGCATCCACCCCTTCGGCCAGGGTGTGACGCTCGCCATTCACCTCGTAATGGGCACTCATCTGTCCGGCATCAAANGCCATCGACAGAACCACATTCTCGGTGNTNGNCAGTGGGGCCGCATTCACCAGGGTGTCTTCGGTCGAACCCTGNCGNCGGTACAGCGCNACCTGGTCTTCGCCGNNGTN
This sequence comes from Marinimicrobium sp., assembly GCF_002695945.1. Taxonomy (NCBI): domain Bacteria; kingdom Pseudomonadati; phylum Pseudomonadota; class Gammaproteobacteria; order Cellvibrionales; family Cellvibrionaceae; genus Marinimicrobium; species Marinimicrobium sp. The sequence goes on from NZ_NZQP01000050.1 coordinate 81,314, forward strand.
CTGGGTGATGGCCAGGAAGATCAGNTTNTCATCGTTCTGCACCGCCGCNANNCCGGCCCGGTCCTGATCNGCNTGGGGNTCAAAGGTCACCGTGGTGGACAGGTCGGCAATGTGGTGNTGCTGGCGCCGACCCAGGAAGGCGGGTACCGAGTNCAGNTCGCCCAGGCCATTCTGACAGTTCAGGCTGAGCGTGCCGTTGTTCACNTCATNGAAAANNCCGCTGTCCGGGTCGCGAACGCCCATCCAGCCCAGCGCCAACTNGTNNCCNTCNAANTCATCGGTATAGCCAAAGTCACCCGACTGGNGCGGATTCGGTGTGGGNTGNTCGGGCAGTTCCGGCTTNTCCANNGCAAANGGAATGCGCTCGCCCNGNGGCAGAATGTANGGCCAATCGTTTTCCCAGCGNACCGGCAGCAGGAAGGTCTCCCGGCCNATGTTGAACATNTCNTTGTCGTAGGAGCGGATCGCCAGGAANGTNGCCCACCAGTCGCCATTGGGAATCTGTACGAATTTGGCGTGGCCGGCGGCGATGATCGGGTTGTCCCGCTCAAAGTCCAGGTCGCGCTGGGTCAGGATCGGGTTGTGCTCGGCGGGNGTGTANGGGCCCCAGACGTCGTCGGANCGGAANATGGTCTGGGAGTGNTGCACGCTGGTGCCGCCCTCCGCCGCGGTAATGTAGTAGTAGCCGTTGCGCTGGATGATGTGCGGCCCTTCNATCCAAACCGGCTGNGTGGAGATGTCGACCCCNCCGTTGATCANCTGCTTGCGCTCACCGACCATGGTCAGGTTCTGCCAGTCAAACTCCTGAATCCAGATGGCGCGGTGGCCGTCGTAGCGGGGNTCCTCATTGGGGGCGCCGTTGTTCAGGATGTAGGCCTTGCCGCTGTCGTCCCAGTGGATGGAGGGGTCGATGCCCTCAAAGCCCAGCCAGTGCGGGTCNGACCAGGGGCCGGTNGGGCTGTCGGCGGTCATCACAAAGTTGCCGCCGCAATCCACACAGGTGGAGGCCAGGTAGTAGGTGCCTTCATGGAAGGAGATGTCCGGNGCGAAAATCCCCCGGGACACTTCCAGACCNTTGTAATCAAACTGGTCGGGCCGGTCGATCGCGTTGCCGATCTGGGTCCAGTTGACCAGGTCCTTGGAGTGGTAGATCGGCAGCCCCGGAAAGTGGGTGAACGACGAGGTGACGACATAATAGTCGTCGCCTACCCGCGCCACGGTGGGGTCGGGGGCATAGCCGGAAATGATCGGGTTGCGGAATTCGCCTTCGCCCACCTCGACCTGCTCCTGGGACTGGCCCTCGTAGGTAAACCGGCTGAACTGGGCGGCTGTGGCCGAGGCCGTGCTCTCGGATGCGCTGGCCTCCGGGGACGATGATGCCGCGTCCGGATTGCCGTCACTGGTGGAGTCGCAGCCGACCAGGAGGGCAAACACGCTCAACAGTGAGCCTTTTATCAATTTATTCATACTATAAGTCCTCGTTATCCTGATGAAGAGTCGGATTTCAGTGGGCTGTTCTGACTCCCGATCCCGCGCGTAATCTAGCGTCTTGACCTAAAAAATATGACAGAAATGCTAATAATTTCTGCAAAGTGCAAGTATTTCAGCCACTTGCGGCTGTGAAGGTTATCCATCTGACAATAATATAATAATCACATATGGTACGAATAACTATAACGCCTTTTGTCGCCTCACTCAATTCCTTCCCTTTCGGGGGCTCAGGGTGGCTGGCGGAATTTTCTACCGTATGCGCGGTGGCCTGAGGGCCAGACGATAACCATAAAACGCAAGGTAGGTACTAGCGATGGAAGTTCCCTTTGAAAGACGACCCTTGTTCAGACTGTTTGGTGCGAGTGTGCTGGCGTTGAGCCTTTCGGTCGTCGCACACCCGGGCTATGCGCAGGAATCAGACGAAGAGACCGACGAGACCTCCGGGGCGGACACCGAGCCGTCCCTGGCGGAGTCCGCGCCGGCCCAGCCCTCCATGGAGGAGCTGGTAGTGGTAGGTGCGCGGCTTTCACTGGAGACCGCACGGGACATCAAACGTGAGTCAACCAATATTGTCGACTCGGTGACGGCGGTCGACGTCGGCGCCCTGCCGGACAAGTCGGTGGCCGAGGCCCTGCAGCGGCTGCCCGGCATTACCGTGTCCCGCTTCGCCGCAAACAATGACACCCAGCACTTCTCCGCAGAACCCTCCGGCGTGGTGATCCGCGGCTTGGACCATGTGCGCTCGGAATTCAACGGCCGGGATACCTTTTCCGCCGACAGCTCCCGGGGGCTAAGCTGGGAAGACGTATCGCCGGAGCTGATGAGCCGGGTGGATGTGTACAAAAACCAGAGCGCCAACCTGATCGAAGGCGGGATCGCCGGGGTGGTGGATCTGCACACCCGCGTGCCCTTCGACTTTGATGGCGAAATGCTGGTCGGCTCCGCCGAGGTCAACTACAGCGAGGTGGCTGATTCCTTCGACCCCAATGTCTCTGGCCTGTACAGCAACCGNTGGGAAACGGCGCTGGGTGANTTCGGCCTGNTGGGGCAGATTGCCACCTCCCGNCTGGANACCCGCAGNGAGGGCATCTATCTNGGNCGNATGGGNATTCANGANCCGGGCTATTTCGAGGAAACCCTGCCCGACGGCACNGTCCGNCCCACNCAGGAAGAGACCTATGTGCCCACCTTTATCACCGCCCGGGACAANCTGTACCAGCGGGAGCGCACCGGNGGTGCNTTTGCCGCCCAGTGGCAGAGTCCCGATGAAGAAATCGTGACCACCTTCCAGTTCAATCGCTCGGAGTACGAGCAGNTGAACACCGAGTACAGTGCACTGAACTTCCTGTTTGCCCTGTGGGGGCANCCGGCGGACCACGTCATTCCCGCGGACTGGCCNGACGGTACCTACCCCATGCCCGGNNAGACNTTCATGTTTCGAGANGACCGCAGCTTNCTCGCCGGTGAGCCCACCGCCGGACCGGGCTGGTGGGGCGGCAGTGAAGAGGAGGCGGCCGCCTTCGGGGTGAACGAAGAGGGCATCCCCTTGATGAACCCCACCGGCTGTGGCTGGGGCACCTCTCAGGAGTATCTCGAAGAATACTGTGAGGAACCCTATGACCAGCGGGCCGTGGGGATGGAAACCAATTCCCGGCAGATTCACAGCGAAAGCATGACCCAGGATGCGTCCATCAATATCAAGTGGGCACCCACTCACCAATTCCGCGCCAACTTCGACCTGCAATATGTCGATGCCACGCGGGACAGCTACGGTACCGCCGGCGCGTTGCAGAGCTACACTGGCATGTACGCGGACTTCAGAGGCGACCTGCCGTTCATTGAGTATCGGGACCCGCTGAATGTGAACTTCTCGGAGGGTGGGCTGCAGAACCCCAACTCCTGGAATTACGCCTGGGTTCAGGACCACAAGAGTGCCAGTGAAGGGGAGTCTCTGGCGTTCAAGGTGGACGGTGAGTACGACCTGAACGGCACCGACTGGGTGGAGTCGATCGCCTTCGGTGCGCGCACGGTCAACCGNGAGCAACTGGTGCGNGAAGCGTGGAANTTCCGTGGCATCACCAGTCGCTGGGAAAGTGCGGCCTATTTCAACGCCGACAAAACCGACCCCATNGATTCGGTCACCTATGCCGGGCAGGAAACCTTCTTTGGCGGCTACCCNGACCCCGANGANTCNNTGACCTNTCGGGCCTTCCCCACGGATTACATGGGTGGCGGCGTGATGGACTCCACCGAGTTCCTCTATATCGACCCGGAGGTCCTGGGTGATCCNGCNCNNGTGAATGAGTACTTTGATCGCCGCAACCTGGGNATCGGTCAGTTCTATCCNATCTGCTCCGCCGANGGGCCCACCCGGGGNCAGGAANTTCTGGATGCCAATGGCGACTCCACCTGCTTTACGCCCGGCGAGACGCTCACGGTGGAAGAAGAAGTGCATGCCGCTTACTTCATGGTCAACTACGGAGGGCCGGCGGCCACGCTGTTCAATACCGATNTCGGTGTGTCGGGCAANGTGGGTGTNCGCTACGTGGAAACCAACACCCGCAGCGANGGCAGNGTNAATTACGGCTCCTTCACTGACAGTCANTTGGAGTGTTACGANTTGACCGAGGGCAATCAGGANAANCCCGANGCGCCNAACNCNGCGCCGCCGTCNACGCCTTANTCNAGNGGCTGTTACCTGATCGGTGCCGANGCGCACAACGANCAGGTGCCGGATATGCCCGACACGGTGGATGATGGCAACGGCAACATCATNGACAACCCGGCCAAGGTGTANCTGCCCGAGCACATNGAAGGGTCCCGNGAGGANCTGGCNTTTCACGACGGCACCATTGCGCCNGTNGTNGGNGACAAAANCCANTACCACCTGTTNCCCAGTGCGAACCTGAAGCTGGATGTGACAGACAANGTGATTGTCCGTTTTGCCTACTCCAANGCCATGGCGAGACCNGACTTCAGCATGTTCCGNTANGCNGCCAACATCAACGAGCCGGGNATNGATGTGGGTTACTCCGCCCAGTGCAAAACCTACAATCAGGAAACCGACNCGGTGGAATCGGTGCCCAACTGNACGCCCAGCCCGGAACTCAGTTATGACGATCAGGGTCGTCTGACCGGNGCTCGNCCCCGTTACTCGGTCAATACCGGNAACCCGTANCTGGAGCCGATCACGGCGGATAACTACGANGCGACCTTCGAGTATTACTTCGANGGCGCCGGCATGTTTACCGTCAACCTGTTCCAGAAGGACTTNGACAACTACATCACCTACGGCACCACCGTGGTNCCGGTGACCAACAATGGNGTCACCCGGGATATGTATATCAACGGTCCGGTNAACGGCGANGGNGCCAGTGTCTGGGGCTANGAGGCGAACGTCCAGCGCTTCCTGGACTTCCTGCCCTCGCCNTGGGACGGTATCGGGTTTCAGGCCAACTACACGAAAATCTACAACCAGGGNATNGANAACACCAACTACGATGGNGCNGGCGGCGCGGTGGANGCCGATGCCGAACGCTACGTGAAAACCGATGCNCTGCAGGGNATGTCCGAGGACGCNTACAACCTGGTGCTGATGTANGAAAAAGGCGACTTCGCCTTCCGCACCGCGTANAACTGGCGCTCGGAGTATCTGGTGACCGCGAACGATTGCTGCAACCTGCCGGTGTGGCAGAGCGATCAGGGTTTCCTGGATGCCTCCATTCGCTACCGNCTGACCGATGGGCTGGANGTGAGCCTGCAGGCCAGCAACATCCTCGATACCACCACCAACCTGCTGCAACAGGTGCGCGGTTCCGATCACGAAGACTANCCGAACCACAAGGTNCCCACCGCCTGGTTCAAGAGTGATCGTCGCCTCTCNCTGGGNTTGCGCATGCGGTATTGATGGGTTCGTAACTCTCNCCTGCGAGGAGCCTTGCCCCGGACGCGGTGATTGACCCCGCCCNGGGGCCTTTTTGTTATAGTCGACNTAACCAACAAGAGGTCAATAACGTGAATTGGATAAAACCCNTGGGCATGGCCGCCTTNATGCTGTTGTCCGGCTGCAGTGGGCAGCCCGGTACGNTCGGTCAGTCAGAGCGCGGCGCGGAGCAGGGGGCGCACGATGCAAGTGCCTCATCGCCGTCGCCGGATCAGCGAGCAAGCAACCCGCTCATCTGGGCCGATGTGCCGGACCCTTCCGTCATTCGTGTGGGCGACACCTATTACATGAGCAGCACCACCATGCACATGAATCCCGGCCTGCCCATCATGAAATCCCACAATCTGGTGGATTGGGAGCTGCTGGGTTATGCCTATGACACCCTGTCGGACGGCAACGAATCCACCTTGAGCCAGGGCGAGCAATCCTACGGCCAGGGCTCCTGGGCCAGTAGTCTTCGCTATCATCAGGGGCGCTTTTACGTCAGCACTTTCGCCAACCACACCGGCAAGACCTATATTTTTTCCACCGACGATATTGAAAACGGTAACTGGGAGCGGGCTACTATTGATGAGCTCTTCCACGACGCTTCACTGGTGTTTGATCAGGGCCGGGTGTTCCTGATCTATGGCAACGATGACATCCATCTGGTCGAACTCAATGCCGAGGCCACCGCGGTCAAACCCGATGGTTTGAGCACCACACTCATTGAAAAAGCCTCAGCCATCGCGGGCGATGAATTCTGGGTGCCCTCCGAAGGGGCGCAGCTGACCCGCAAAGACGGCATGTACTACCTCAACCTGATCAGTTGGCCCGCCGGCGGTATGCGCACCCAGTTGGTGTATCGGGCCGAGCAGCTCACCGGGCCCTATGAAGGGCGCATCGTGCTGGAAGACCGGGGCATTGCCCAGGGCGGACTGATCGATACCCCGGACGGCGACTGGTATGCGTTTCTGTTCCGCGACTTTGGTGCGGTGGGGCGCATTCCCTATCTGGTCCCCGTGCAGTGGCGGGACGGCTGGCCGGTGTACGGCATTGACGGCAAAGTGCCCGAACGGTTGCCCATCGTCGCCACGGGTGATGGGCTGAATAATCTGGTGGCCTCGGATGACTTTGATTATGCCTCCGATGCCGATCTGAAGCTCGCCTGGCAGTGGAATCACAACCCGAATGACAGGGGCTGGTCGGTCACNGGGCNACCCGGCTATCTGACCCTCACCAACCAGCGCGTGGATTCCGGGCTGCTCGATACCCGGAATACACTCACCCAGCGGACCTTCGGCCCCAAATCCCGGGCCACGGTTGCTCTGGATGTCTCCGAACTGCGCTCCGGTGACCGGGCTGGTCTGGCCGCACTGCAGGCCAACTACGGGTTTGTCGGTGTGGAGCAGACTGACAGCGGTCGCGCGCTGGTGATGGTGAGCGGCAACGCCGAGCNGGAACAGGTGCAGGCGCGCATTCCGCTCACTCAGTCCACCGTGTACCTCCAGATCCGGGCCGACTTCGAGGACCAACGCGATCAGGCCAGCTTCTGGTACAGCCTGGATCAGGAGCAGTGGACCCGAATTGGCGAGCCCCTGACGATGGAATACACCTTGCCCCATTTCATGGGCTACCGCTTCGCCCTGTTCAGCTACGCCACCGAGCAGACTGGCGGTCGGGCCGCCTTTGATTATTACCGGGTGGAGTGAATCGTTNGCGNCGCCCNGNNTNAGTNGCCGGGCGGCCAAGGNCGCCCNNATANATTANAAGTAAAACTGTATTNCTATATGAAAAATTGTGNGATTTGCGGTAGTCTTCCCTTACCCCCAATAACAAACCACCTCTGAGTCAGTTGCCATGTTCAATCGTCTGTTGTCCGTCCTGCATCGTCCGACCTTACTTCAAGGGTTGGGGATNGTCTCACTGTCACTGCTGACGGCCTGTCAGCCCACCGATACCACCTCCCCGGATACGGTGGCGGTGGACGCCCAGCCGCTGACTTTCTGGTACGACCGGCCCGCCGAGGCCTGGACCGAAGCNNTGCCNCTNGGNAANGGNCGNCTNGGNGCCATGNTNTTTGGCGGGGTGGATCAGGCCGTGTTGCANCTGAANGAGGACACCGTCTGGGCCGGCGGCCCGCAGAATAACGTCAAGCCCTCGCTCAAGCCCCATCTGGAAAAAGTCGCGGAACTGGTGCTCGCCAACCGCCACGAGGAGGCTCAGGCCTACGCGGACGAGCACATCAAGTCCCACCACGACGGCATGCCCTACCAGACCGTGGGNAACCTGGTNATCGACCCGCAACACCCGGCNCANGNNGACGACTACCGNCGCNNGCTGGATATCGGTCAGTCTCTGGCNCAGGTGCGCTACCAGGTNGANGGCGTGACCTACCAGCGGGAAACCTTCGCCGCTCTGTCCGCCCCCGTCATCGTGACCCGCTGGACCGCCAGNGAGNCCGGAAAACTGGATCTGGATCTGGGCTTCAACAGCCCCATGGANCACNGNGTTTCCGTGGACAANCAGCGCCTGCGAGTGGAAGGCAAGGGNGGTGANCACGANGGNGTGGAGGGAAAAATCCGCTTNACCGCNCTGGTCAANCCNATTCTGGANGGCGGNACACTGGACAGTNCCGGCCAGGGCTTGCGAATTCGCGGCGCCGACCGNGTGACCGTCTACACCGCCATGGCCANCAANTTTGTCCGCTATGACGATGTGTCNGCGGACCCGNCGGCCCGNGCNGAGCAACACCTGGCNGACGGNCTGCGCCGCTCCTACGAGGAGCTCCGCTCGGCCCACATCGCNGCCTATCGGGATCAGTTNGATCGCGTCTCCCTGNANCTCGGGCCNGCGCCNGCGGAGGATCAGCCCACGGACCAGCGCCTGGCGAACTTCCGTGAGCAGAANGATCCNCANCTGGCGGCGCTCTACTTCCAGTTCGGCCGTTACCTGCTGATCAGCAGNTCCCAGCCCGGCACCCAGCCGGCCAACCTNCAGGGCATCTGGAATGANCAACTGACGCCNCCCTGGGACAGCAAGTACACCCTCAANATCAANGCCGAAATGAACTACTGGCCGGCGGAGTCCACCAACCTGTCCGAGCTGCACGAACCGCTGTTCGGCATGCTCAAGGACCTNNCGNTGACNGGNCGNGANAGNGCNCGGGANNTGTACGACGCCGANGGCTGGATGGTGCACCACAACACNGATATCTGGCGCNTNACCGGNCAGGTGGATGGAGCCTATATGTGGGGNCAGTGGNTGGGCGGCGCCGCCTGGCTCAGCCAGCATATTGGCTACCGNTACCACCATACCGGCAATCGGGATTTCCTCGCCGAGCANTACCCGATTNTGCGCGATGCGGCGCGCTTCTACGCCAGCGTACTGACGGAAGATCCGGATACCGGCTGGCTGGTTCTGGTGCCCAGTAANTCCCCGGAGAACGATTATCTGCACCGGGATGACGGGGTNCAGGCCGCCATCGANGCCGGCGTCACCATGGACAANCANNTGGTCTTCGACCTNTTCTCTCTGGTTGTGGAAGCGGCCGAGGTGCTGGGGCAGGATGCNGANNTGGCNGCNGAGCTGAGACAGTTGCGCGACCGGTTGCCTCCCATGCAGATCGGCCAGCATGGGCANCTGCAGGAATGGTTGCAGGACTGGGACAGCCCCGAAGACAAGCATCGCCATGTCTCCCACCTGTACGGCCTGCATCCGAGCAATCAGATCTCGCCCTACCGCACCCCGGAGCTGTTCAGTGCCGTGCGCACCAGCATGGAAATGCGCGGGGATGAGTCCACCGGTTGGTCCATGGGNTGGAAAGTGGGTATCTGGGCGCGCCTGCAGGATGGCAACCGCGCCTACAAACTGCTCACCGATCAGATCAAGCTGGTCACCGAGGACAGCGCCCAGTTTGAGGCCGGCGGCACCTACGCCAATATGTTTGCGGCCCACCCGCCNTACCAGATCGACGGCAACTTCGGCGTGACCGCGGGTATCGCGGAGATGCTGGTNCAGAGTCACGACGGCGCCATTCACCTGTTNCCGGCGCTNCCGGATGCCTGGCCGGAGGGTNACGTCAAAGGGCTGGTAACCCGAGGTGGCTTTATCATCGATATGNGCTGGCNTGAGGGCAACGTCAGCGAACTGAGTGTCCGCTCGACCCTGGGNGGCCCCCTGCGNTTGCGGGTGCACTCGGACCTGACNCCGGCCGGTGACTTCGCGNTGGAGCCGGTNCGNGAGGGCGCNCCNANCGACAATCCGCTNCTGCAGGTCCCGGTGATCAAAACGCCCATCATTCACCAACCCGAGGCGGTNCAGCCGGTGGANGTTGCNCCCAGNNANCTNCTGGAAACACAGACCCAGCGGGGTCANGNNTACCGTTTCAAGGGNTGANNATNGCNGNGCANNAGCCATGGNATGGCNNANGAATNCTGGCCAAATAGGGGGTATCCGGTCTATATTACCTTTTGGTAATGCAAGGATTCGACATGTTCAGCTTAAAAAGCAAGATTATGGGCCTGGCGACGGCNTTGATGGTNTTCGCNGCGCTGGGTTCCTGGTNGGNNTACCGGGCACTGTCCANNGACATTGTGGANCGNTGGGGNCAGCAGGTNGCCGAGATCCAGGTTCGCTATGACAGTGCNCGNNTGCTCAGCTCCCTGGAGCGGGAAATTGGCCTGGCNAAACAGATGGCCAGCTCNCAGGCCNTNATCCAATGGGCGCAGAACCCCNANGACCCTGTCACTCCAAGCNGCANGCGCTCGAGGAGNTGGAAACCTACCGGACCAANCTGAGNGACCANAATTANTTTCTGGCGCTNNTGGAGAATCGTCACTACTACTACAACAANGCCNANAATGAGTTCGCGGNNAANCAGTTTCGCTACGTCCTGGACCCGGACAGCGNGGANGATGCCTGGTTCTTTCAGTTGATTGANGAGGGNCGGGACTTCCANCTCAACGTCAANCCGGATGTGGNNCTGGGGGTGACCAANCTGTGGATNGATGTNCTGGTTCGCGNCGATCANGGCAATATNCTGGGCATGGTGGGAACNGGGCTTAACCTCGANGCNTTCCTGCAGGACATCGTNGACATTGGCCAAGACGGAATTACCACCCTGTTTGTCGACTANAACGGCGCCATTCAGCTTTACCGGGACCGCAATTACATCGATTTTGCCAGCATCATCAAACCGGAAGGACAGAAAAACACGGTCGATCGCCTGTTCGATTCNCCNCAGGACAAGCAGCGTATTCTCGGCATGTTGGAGATGCTCAAGAAGCGCCCGGACACCGCCGGCGCGGTGGAAAGTGGTTTTGTTCGCATCAACGGCGCCGAACACCTTGCCGGCGTCGCCTTTTTACCGACGATCGGGTGGTTTGAAATTACNCTGNTGGATTTGAANACCCTNGTNCCGGGCCATTACCTGTGGCCGCTGATCGCGGTATTCCTGGTNACCCTGGTGGTGGCACTNGGNNTGTTTCACTACATNATTCAGTCCCGGGTTTTACGCCCAATNGCCAGCCTGGAAAANGCCGTTGAACAAGTGCGGGAAGGGCGTTTTGAGNTACCTTACCTGCCCAAACCGGANAATGAAGTCGGTCGCCTGGCCGACCACTTCGAAAANATGACNGANCGGGTAAGACGNTATACCGGCGAGCTTGAAGCGACCGTTGCCCAGCGCACCGAGCAATTGCATCGCCAGGCTCGCGTTGACGCNTTGACAGGGTTGAAGAANCGNCGAGGGTTGGATGAAGCGCTGCTGGAAGTGATCAGCCGAGCCGAGCGCGAGGGCAATCGATATGGTCTGATCTGGCTGGACATTGATCACTTTAAAATCATCAACGATGANCGTGGTCATCANNTAGGNGANGANGTGNTGCGTCGNGTNGCNACCTGGNTGAAGGCGTCGGTNCGTCCNTACGACGTCGTCGGCCGCTGGGGCGGCGACGAGTTCCTGGTGTTGCTCTCGCCCTGCGACCCACCGACGCTGGAAGAGCTGGCCGAGCGCATTCGCCGTACCACGGAGGTAGAAAGTAAAGCCACCGGGGTTGCGATAACGCTGAGTCTTGGAGCCTATTACGGGCATCCGAGCGAATCGATNGATCACTTGCTGAAACAGGCGGATCAAGCACTGTACNAAGCCAAGCANGANGGTCGTAACCGTGTGGTGGTGAGCCTGGGTGGATTTGAGACCTCGGATACTNACTGACATCCNGCGGTAGTTNCGGNCCAGTGTNTCACAGNCTCANCAGCTGAACTTCACGAGGTGGCTTGAAGACAACCTTGAGCAGATAGCGGTANATGTCTTTATCCAGCAANCCNATGTCNGTGGGNGTNNCCNCNAGCGNCTCCCAATCCGGCTCGCCATGTCCCGTCAGCGTTGCCAGAACACACCAGTTATCCAGCAGGAANAGNGTGTAGGGNGACNCTTCATCGTCCGGATTCNGNTATTCAATCAGCGCCGCGGGTCCAGGGTAGGGCCAGGCTTTCAGCGCGAGGCTGCCGAGCGCGTCCATCAGGCTCACATTGTGNTGCGCCGCTGACCAGTCCCCGGTGCACAGCCCCTTGCAGTGTTTCAGTTGACGNCCCATGCAGGNGCCATTCAGCGGNGCGGGTGTGATGATGACGTGATCGCATAAGCCGAATTGTTTNCCGGTATCAATCAGCGCGTTGCGCGCTTTCTTTTTNGACGGAAACAGNCCGTNCATACGCCGATCNCGGGNGGCCGANGGTGCCTCGATGATCTCCGGTCGCAGNACGCCTTCAGNGTCNTCANGCANCTGCAGNGTGTACAGCGTGCTGACTCTGCGCAGCCGACGATTGAACAGCGGCTGCCGGGTCTTGATCTCCTTGGCTTCGAGCAACAGCGCGCTCANNTCCCCNGTGGTGGNCTGCACCTGAATNTCCCGNACCTGCTGACACATCGCCATGCCGCGGGCCGAGGNGCGNTCGGCGGTNAAGTGGGACATCACCCGCTTGCGTACATCCACGCTTTTGCCGACATACAGCAGGCTGTTGTTCTCGCCATAAAAGTAATACACCCCGGGTCCATTGGGTAACCGGTCCAGGCAGGTAGGGTCCAGCCCAGGTGGCATGCTGGGCCGTCGCGTCTGCACCTGAACGGCCTGCATAAACGATTCGGGTGATCGGTCGGTCGCGGCTCGGCACAGAAATGTATAGGTCGCCCGGGCATCCGCCAGGGCGCGGTGACGGGCATCGGTTTCAATCCCGAAGCGCTGGATGATTGTCTCGAGACTGTGACGACGATGTTCCGGATACAGTGCCCGGGACAGTTTAACGGTACAGAGCAGCTCCAGCGAGAGCGGAAAGCCCAGCGAAGCAAAGGCATTGTGCAGGAAGCCGTAATCAAAGCGGACGTTGTGCGCCACAAACACCTTTCCTTCCAGGCGCTGAAATATGGCCTTCGCCACCTGCTCAAAGCGCGGCGCGTCGGCCACCATCGCATCGGTGATCCCGGTAAAGCGTTGAATGGTCGACGGGATGGCAATGCCCGGGTTGATGAGGGTGCTCCACTCACGCACACCGTCTTTGTCCACCTCGACGATACCGATCTCGGTAATGCGGTCGCGGGTCACACTGCCGCCGGTGGTTTCAATGTCCACGATCGCCAAGGGGCGATCCAGGCCGGGAAAGCGAGTGGCAAGTTGAGTGTTCGATACCGGGTCTGACAAGCGGCCTCCAATCGGTGAGCGAGTGGCTCACTTGACTACGTCAAGGAGGTGCAATTAGACCATAAACCGTTGCGGCTATCGTTGCGAGCGGCACCTATGTGATGCCGCTCGCAACGTAGAACGGGCGCTCAATCGAGCTCAAACACAAACCGGTTACGCACACCGTGTACGTCCACCGCCACACCGTCCTGTACTCGTGGCTGATACTTGAACTGCTCCGCCGCAGCAATGGCCGCCCGATCAAATACCGATGTGGTCTGGCCCTCGGTGGTGACCGCTTCCACAATCACCACATCGGCCGTTCTTCCCGTGGCGGTGACCGTATATTCCACGGTCACGAACCCCTCGATACCGCGAGTTGCCGCCAGACGTGGATACTGTGGTGCTACCTTGACGATGGCCATCAGATCACCACCGGTGGACACCGTCAGGGCTTCAGTGCGAGACAGCGAGGGTAACGCCACGCTGACCTCGGTGACCGAGGTTACCTGCGTCTCCACGACCGGCTCGGCGATCGGCTCCGGCGCCAGTGCGGGAGGCTCTGGTCGGGTGGGTGCTTCGATGATGGTTTCAATGGGCTCCGGCTTGGCCATGACCACCGGTTCGATTTTTGGTGGGTCGGTCACTACCGGCAGTTCAAAGTCGGTGTTGATCAGAGAGTACATCAGTAACAGCAGGCCGAAGGTGGTCACCAGGGCCATGGGTGGGGCATAGACATGGGAAGCGCGCATAGGCTTGATCTCCTTGATCCATGAGAAAGTAGAATCATTCCCACTTTCACTGTAAGCCTAGTTCGCGGTTATTACGCCAGCAAAGACGAATTGGAAATATTCCCGAGGTTTGAACCACTGATTCGCTATAAAAAATCCGGTATCTATCCGGTGCGCGTATTACAGTGCGGCGGATCCATTGTGGTGCTTGCGATAAGCCAGCGGCGTCGCGCCCAGCATCCGTTTGAAGTGGCGAATGAAGCTGCTGTGATCGTAAAACCCGCAGTCCAGCGCCACATCGGAAATGGGGGCCTTGCTCGTGCGCAGGTGCTCGCAGGCGATCAGGATCCGCAGTCGGATAATATACTCCCGCGGGCTCGCCCCAAAGGTCTCCATAAAGCGGCGCTCCAGCTGGCGCTGGGAGAAGCCGAACTGTTCGGCAATCTCGGGGATGTTCAAGCGCTGGGCGTAGTGAGAGCGGATGTGTTCCACCACTTTAAAAACCGGCAGCTCGGGGTGATCGTGCATGCGCTCGTAGCTTTGCACGATACCGCACAGCCCGACCACACCGCCTTCACGGTCAAACAGCGGCACCTTGTGGGTGACGCACCACTCCGGTAGGCCCTCACGGGTCGGGAAAAGCTCAATCAGATCGTGCAGCGGCTCGGCGGTCGCAAAAACGGTCGCATCATCCCGCCGAAATTTTTCCACCATATACAGCGGAAACAGAGTGTCATCCCGGCGACCGTACAGCTCGTCGGCGGAAGCGCAGCCGCAGCGTTCGGCAAAGGCTTGGTTGCCCGTCATGATGTGCCCTTCGCGGTCTTTGACGAAGTAGAGCACGCTGGGCATAAACTCGAAAATCCGCCCTGCGGAGTATCGGGGGTCGAGCTGAGCAAGCCAGGGGTCAAGTTCTTTCATGTCGAAATAATACAATTTTTTTACGACAAGGTACAAGCCGCGGCTGTTCAATAGCGCTAGCATGAGTCCCAGTAATAAATCTAATGAATGGGGAGTACCGCTATGCAATTTGGCGCCAGCACCTGGCTTTGGACATCGCCCTTTACCAGTGATCAGGTGGAGCTTCTGGAGAAGATCGCCGGTCTGGGCTTCGACTTTGTCGAGTTTCCGGTTGAAGACCCCGAGCACTATGCGGTGGATGAACTTCGGCCCGTGCTGCGTGATCTGGGCCTCGATGCGGTGGTCTGTACGGCGGTGGTGGGCGAGCGCGACCTGAGCGCCGAAGACCCGGCCATTCGGCGAAAAGCCCTCGATTACTTCGGTTCCTGCCTGAAACTGGCCGAGGGCCTGGAATCGGAGGTACTGGTCGGCCCCCTGTACGCCCCGGTTGCCAAGCCAAGATTGTCGACCGAGGCGCTGCGTCAGGCGGAGTGGGAGCGGTCCGTCGCCAGCCTCACAGAATTGTCCCGCACCGCCGGTGAACACGGCGTCCGGCTGGGCCTTGAGCCGCTCAACCGGTTCGAGACCGATATGGTCTGCACTGTGGCCGACGCCCAGCGCATGCTGGCCGATGTGCACAGCCCGCATCTGGGCATCGCCCTGGACAGCTTTCATATGAATATCGAAGAAACCGATTTCCGCGACGCGGTCCGTCAGTGCGGTGACCAGTTGGTGCATGTGCAGGTGTCCGACAGTCACCGGGGTGTTCCCGGCGAGGGCAACAGCGACTGGGCCGGGCTGCGCGAGGGGCTGCGCAGCGTGGGCTATGACGGCAAGCTGTCGATCGAGAGCTTTTCACCGGACGCGTCCAGTCTCGCCGAGGCGGTATGCATCTGGCGCCGCTTTGCTCCCAGCCAGGACGAATTCGCCCGCCGGGGGATCGCCTTCCTGCGCGACTGGTGGGCACACATCTGATTCTGATGACCTGACGCTACGTTAAAGAGAACGAGCAATCCGCGCCGCGTAGGTCAGGTAAGCGAAGCGCACCTGAAGGTTCAGGTTGAAACCACTCGGCGCATGACGAATTTGCAACGACATTCTGAGTAACAGCATTAGACAGGAGAGTGATTATGAGCAAGCTGAAAGTAGGACTGGTCGGACTGGGCTTTGGTGCCGAGTTCATCCCCATTTATCAGGCGCACCCGAATGCCGAAGTCGTGGCCCTGTGCCAGCGCAATGAAGCGAGCCTCAACGAGCTGGCGGACAAGTTCGATGTGCCCGCCGGCGGACGCTACACCACCTATGAAGACATGCTGGCCGACCCCAATGTGGACGCGGTGCACATCAACACCCCGATTGGCGATCACGCCAAGCACAGCATCATGGCCCTGGAAGCGGGCAAGCACGTGGCCTGTACGGTTCCGATGGCCACCAGCGTAGAGGATTGTGAGCGCATCGTGAAAGCCACCAAAGCCAGTGGCAAGGTTTACATGATGATGGAAACCGTGGTTTACAGCCGCGAGTATCTGTTTGTGAAGGAAATGTACGACCGGGGCGACTTGGGTCGCATTCAGTTCCTGCAGGCAAGTCACCAGCAGGATATGGACGGTTGGCCCAGCTATTGGGAAGGTATGCCGCCCATGCACTACGCCACCCATTGCGTCGGTCCGGTGCTTGGTTTGCAGCGCAAGCTGGCCAGCCAGGTACAGTGCATCGGATCCGGTAAAATCCGTGACGAGTTTGCCGGCATTTACGGCTCGCCCTTCGCCATCGAATCCTGCCACATCCAGATGCAGGACTCGGACGTGGGCGCCCGCATCTATCGCTCGCTGTACGACACCGCCCGCCAGTATCGCGAGAGCTTCGATGTGTACGGTTCAGAGAAATCCTATGAGTGGCCACTGATTGAAGGCGAAGACCCGGTCATGCACACCCGGGGCAAGCCCGAGCCGGAAGTGCCCGAGCGCGTCAAGGTGCCGGATTACGCTCACCTGTTGCCGGAAGAAATTCAGTCCTTCACCGGCCAGGGCGTGTACGATGAAGAGCACGAACACCTGAGCTTCACCCAGGGTGGGGGGCACGGTGGTTCTCACCCGCACCTGGTGCACAACTTTATTCGCGCCGTGCTCGAAGGCTATAACGCATACCCGAACGTGGTGGAGTCCGCCAATATTACCTGTGTGGGTATTCTGGCCCACGAATCCGCAATGGCCGGTGGCGAAGTGAAGACCATGCCGGCGTTTGCGCTTGAGGTGGAGTAGCGCCGCATCGAGAACCCAGAAAAACAATAATCCATAGAGACCGGCTAGCCCGGCGGCGGTCAAGCGCCGGGCAGCCTGATACCAACACTTGTGAAATAGCGGTATTAATATGAATAAATTAGAACGACAATGGGCCGCGTGGCGGTCCCGGCTGGGCACGGTCATCCTGTCGGCGTTGTTGCTGCCGGCCATCGGCTGCTCAAGCGGCGATCGAGATGCATCGGTCGCCAGCAATACTGAGGCGTCGCAAGACGGCGTGATCAATCTTTTGTTCATTGGCCATGGCCACCGCGAAGGCGATGGCATTCACATGTCCTACCGCAACGCGCCCCTGTTCAATCAGTCTCTGGGCCGTGAAAAGATCTTCATGGAATACGTGGAAGATCTGGATCGGTTGAGCGATGAAGGGCTGGCCGATGTGGATGCGGTCATGTTGTACGCCAACTACAACGAACTGTCCCCCGAGCGGGAAGCGGCACTGCTGAGCTTCGTGGAAGAGGGCGGTGCGTTCCTGCCCGTCCACAGTGCCAGCGCCTGCTTCGGCCATTCCGACGCCTTTGTCGATCTGGTCGGTGGACGCTTCAAGAGTCACGGTGCCGGTGAATTCACCGCGACCATTGCACCGGGTCAGGAAAACCATCCGATCATGAAAGGTTTCCAGACCTTTGAAACCTGGGATGAAACCTACGTTCACGCCGATCACAACGAAGAAAACCGCACCGTGCTGATGCAGCGCGAGGAAGAGCCCTGGACCTGGACCCGTGAGCAGGGTGAAGGCCGGGTGTTCTACACCGCCTATGGTCACGACGAACGCACCTGGGGTCAGCCTGAATTTCACGACCTGCTGATTCGCGGCATCCTCTGGGCCGTGGGCGAGGAGAAGCGTGAAGCCAACCGCGCGCTGGTAGAAACCTTGCCCGAAGCCGCCTATGAAGAAGCGGGTACCATTCCCAACTACCGTCGTATTGAGCCAGCCCCCAAATTCCAGAAAGCGTTGAGCGTGGAAGACTCCATGGCCCTGACCATGGTGCCGGAAGGCTTTGAATTGCAGTTGTTTGTCAGTGAGCCGGATATCGTCAACCCCATCGCCTTTACCTGGGATGAGCAGGGTCGCCTGTTCGTGCTGGAGTCCGTCGACTACCCCAACAATCAGGCGGAAAACGGCCGAGGCAATGACCGCATCAGTATGTGTGTCGATACCGACGGCGACGGCCGGGCCAATGGCTGCGAAGTGTTTGCCGACGAGCTGAGCGTGCCCACCAGTATTACCCCGCTCAACGGCGGTTTTGTGGTATCCCAGGCGCCGGACTTCCTGTTTCTGAAAGACACCGACGGCGATGGCAAGGCCGATGTCCGCGAAGTCCTCAATACCGGATGGGGCACCCGGGACACTCACGCCGGACCATCGAACCTGAAATACGGCCACGACAATCGCCTTTGGGGCGCAGTGGGCTACTCTGAAGCGCCGGAAGATGAAAACGGTGAGTCCTTCCAGAATGGCGTCTACCGGATGAATCTGGATGGCACCGATATCGAGCCGATCGGCCAGTTCAATAACAACACCTGGGGTCTGTCGTTCAGTGAAGACTTCGAAGTGTTCGGCTCCACTGCCAATAATGCGCCGGTTTTCCACGTGCCGTTGTGGCGCAGCTACGTTTACGGTAAAGATGAAGACGTGGTTCCCGGGTTGGCCGCATTGGCTTATGACTTTCCCAACATTTTCCCGTCTACCTATAACTTCCTTCAAGTGGACTTCCACGGCCGTTACACTGCCGGTTCCGGGCTGAGCCTCTACACGGCGCGAACCTTCCCGGAAAAGTTCTGGAACCGCGGCGCCTTTATGGGCGAACCCACCGCGCACCTGCTCGGTCAGTTTTTTATCGACGCGCAACCCGATAGCGTCGGGTACAAAGCCAAAAACCGTGGTTCGATTCTGAGCAGTACCGATGAGTGGCTCTCGCCGGTGCAGATGGACGTGGGCCCCGACGGCCACTTGTGGGTGGCCGACTGGTACAACTTCATCATCCAGCACAACCCGATTCCCTCCAAAGAATCCGCCGGTTTTGATGCCGAAGAAGGTAAGGGCAATGCCCACGTCAACCCGCTGCGGGACCGGGAGCGGGGTCGGATCTACCGGCTGGTGGCCAAAGACGCCCCCGAGTATGAGCCGCTGGATCTGAGAGATGCCGACACTGAAACATTGGTGGATACCCTGTCCAACGACAACATGTTCTGGCGCATGACCGCCCAACGCCTGTTGGTCACCGAAGAGCGTACCGATGCCATCCCGGCACTGCGGGCCATACTGACCGGCAACCCGGATCGTGATTCGCTGGGTCTGGACGTGGCTTCGATTCATGCCATCTGGACGCTACACGGCCTGGGTGCGTTTACCGTCACCGACGAGGCGTCGGACACGGCCGTACGTAACGCCTTGCGCCACCCGTCCGGCGCCACCCGCAAAAATGCGGTACAGGCATTGGTCGAAAACGCCGCGCCGGCAGATCTGGCGCTGGCGGCCGAGTCTCTTGACGATGAAGAACCGCGCGCTCGGCTTTGGGCAATGCTGGCCCTGGCCGAGCAGGCACCTTCGGAGCAGGCGGGTGAGCAGTTGTTGCGTTTGCGCACCGAGTTGCCGGTCGATGAGTGGAGCGCTCAGGCGTTCAGTCTCGCGGCGCTGAATAACGACGCTCAATACTGGCAAGCGTTGAATGATCCGGACATTACCGTACCGGGTCGCTTTCTGGAAAACTTTGAAAGCCCCGAACGCACGCCCGAGTACTTGCTGGCCAAACGTTTTCTCGTTGAGGACGCGGACGATCTGACCGACACGCTGAAGGCGTGGACGGCGCTGCCCGCCGGACGTCTCGGGTTGATGAGCCTGGCGGTGCTGGATCTCTGGCGCGACCGCGGCGCCGAGCCCAGCAATGCCGAACTGGCCGCTTTTCAGACCGTGGTTGATGAGCTGGACAGCGAATCGCAGATGGCCCTCAAACTGCGATCTCCCGGGTTGGACCTGAACTTCGAGCAAGTCGAAGAAGAGGCCTATGCCGAGTATCATAAAAAACACGGTTTCGAACCGAGCTTCCGGCAGTGGAGTAGCGCCTCCAAAGGGGAGACGCTTTACCAGCAGCACTGCGCAGGCTGTCATGGTGGCGACGCCGGCGGCGATCGCGCTCAGGCGGCGCCCCCCATTGCAGGCATCGAGAACTGGTACGCCCAGGCCCAGCTGCAGAAATTCCACGCCGGTGTACGCGGCACCCACTTCCGGGACCCGAACGGTATGTCGATGCGTGCGGCGCTCGAGTTTTTGAAAAGCGAGTCAGAGCCCATTCGTCCGATCGCTGATCTGTCGCGCTACCTGAGCGAGCTGGAGCAGCGGGAAACCGTTGCCACCGTCGAAGGCAACGCGAGCGCCGGTGAGCAGCATTACGCCGTCTGTGCTTCATGCCACGGTGCCGAAGGGCAGGGCAATCGCGAACTCGGCGCCCCAGCACTCGCCGGCCAGGCGGACTGGTACCTGCTGAACCAATTGCAGAACTACCGCTCCGGCGCCCGCGGCAGCGACCCACGCGACCCGCTCGGCCAACAAATGGCCACCTTCGCCAACACCCTGCCAGACGAACAGGCCCTGAAGGATGTCGTCACCTACATCCGAACCCTGGATGGCGAAGAGTAACCTGTCGCTGAATATCTGGGTAGGTTACGGCGGATGCGGCCTTTGGCCTTATCCGCCCTACGAGACTATCGGCTTGGGCAATGGCGGGTGCGCTTCGCTCCGAACCGTCGGACCGATCCGCCCTACGGATAGTGCGGAGGTTGCGTAGGGCGGATAAGCCGTAGGCGCATCCGCCGTTACCCAAGCCGATAGCCCGTAGGTCGAATTAGCCCCGCAAGGGGCGTAATCCGACTCCACTCAATATCAGCATCCCGAAGGTTGTTGGCCTGGTTCCTGCTTAGTCCCTGCCATAATGAGAGGGCTCGACGCGAAGGCTGAGTGGCACTGGCGACGATGAATCGACCTGTGCTCGCAATGCGCCAAAATGGTACGCCACCCGGCGGCGTATGACTTATTGCGGTGCAGCTCCAGTGTGGGACCTCTGACGACAGCCGAACGGGAGACGACGTGATCGATATCGGTAGAGTAAAAGCCATCTGGCGTTATCCCATCAAGGGGATGGCGGGAGAGCGCGTCGAGTCGGTCCAGCTGGGCCCAATGGGGGTGTCGGGGGATCGCGTCATGGCGGTGCAGGACGTGGCCCGGCAGGAAATTCAGAGTTGTAAATTCCGGCCACAACTCCTTCAGTGCCGAGCCCAAACCGTAAACCCGCAGACGCTCGACAGCCCCATCGAAATTCAGTTCCCGGACGGCTCCCGCCTGTCCGCGACCGATCCTCAAACAGATCGACGTCTCTCGGCATTGCTCGGGCACGAGAGCCGTTTACAGCGGTTGCGCCCGGCCAACGATGAGGCTTTTTACCGTCGATACAAAGCCGACGATCACACCTGGCTTGAGGAGTTGAAGGCAACCTTCGAGCGCGAGCCGGGTGAGCCTTTGCCCGCGCTGGACCAACTCCCCGAGGAAACACAAAACTATGTTTCACTGCGGGGAAGCTTTTTCCTGGTCGCTCCGTTTCACATCGTGTCTACCGCGAGTCTGACGCACCTGGCGGAGCTGAATGCTCAAGCCGATTGGGACGTCGAACGGTTTCGACCCAATCTGGTGATTGAAACGCCGTCGGGCATGACGGGGTTGGCCGAACAGGCCTGGTTGGGAAAGGCACTGAGAATAGGTAGTGCGCGAATAGAGTGCTCCGAACCCGCTCCCCGGTGCGGCGCGGTTGTGCGAGCGCAGCAGGGCTTTGGTTCGGATACCAGTATACTGCGGACGATTGTCCGCGAGGCCGATCAAAACCTCGGAATTTATGGCGATGTCACCGACAGTGGTCAGATCACCGTGGGAGATCGCGTGTTTATTGACAACGGCCCAATCAAGTAGTGGGCCTTGATGTGAGCGCTACTGGGTGTTGCTGTCCATTTCTTGCGCCATGGTTCGAAAGGCTTCTACCAGGGTGTCGGCCTCCTGCGCCCCGGAAATCAGATAACGCTGATTGACCACAAACGCCGGCACCGCCGTCACCCCGGCGTTCTGGTAACTGCGTTCCTCCTCCATCACCGCCTGCCCAAACTCGTCGCTCTCCAGGATCCGTTGCGCCTCGTCCGCATCCAGCCCTGCGGCCTTGGCGCAACCGATCAATACGCCGGGTTTTGAAACATCCTCGGCACGGCCGAAATACGCCTCAAACAGGGCTTTTTTCAAAAACGTGGCTTTGTCCTGGGGCGCCGCCCACTTGAGCAGCCGGTGCGCATCAAAGGTATTGCAGGTATAGCGCTCCTGCATTTTCTCAAAGTTGAGTCCCAAGGACTTGGCAATGCCCATCATCTCCGCCTGGGCCGCCTGCATCTCCGCCTCCGGCCGACCGTACTTGCGCGCCAGTGCCGGCAGTATCGGCTCTGGCTGGGCGTCATCGTCCGGATTCAGCTCAAACGCACGCCACTGCTCGGTAAACTCGATCTCCTCGGCCAGCGCCCGCTTCGCCTGGTCCAGCCGGGCATAGCCAATGGCACACCAGGGACAGGCAACGTCGGATACGATATCGATATGTAGGTGCTTCATGGGGTACTCCGGATCAAGTGTGGTGCCAGTGTATCAAAGGTGATACGCGGATTCTCCGCGCCTTGGATGGCTCAATGCAGGCAACACTTCTTGTACTTCTTACCGCTGCCGCAAGGGCAGGGGTCATTGCGCCCCACCTTGGGTTCCGCGCGCATCGGCTGTTGCACGGGCGGCGCGGGATCATAGTGGCTCCTCAAATCCAGGCTGTACGCATGTAGCTGGCGAGCGGCGGCCGGCACGGCGCTCGCCAAAGTCGGTAGGCTTTCGGGGCTTTCGTGCTGAATTTGTTCGAACATCTCCCCTGTTCCGAACACGTTGATCAGGCCGAGAAAGTAGAGGTACTCCTCCGGTAGACTTTCCCACGCATCGCCGGCGGCCATAATGGCTCGGGTGTAACCGGTGCACCAGTCTTCCACGCCATACCCGTCCTGACCCTCTTGAGGTTCGTTGAATACCGGGTAGAACTCATCGGGTTGATCAATCAGGGTATGGATGATGCTATTCATGTACTCAAACACCAGGCCAAAAAAACGCTCGAATTCACCCTCCGAGGACCAGTTTGGCTCTTGCTCCGGCCCGCCCCAGAGAGCGCCTATCCACTGACTGGGCATAACCGGCTCCGGGCTTGAGGCAATGGATGTCAGAAACCCATCCAGTGCGCTGATGTTGGGCAGAGACGCCGGCGTACCGTAGTCGCGCAACACTTGGGCCAAAAACGCCACATCCTTCGCCGGAAGCCCGCGATCCACAGGCCTGTAGACGTCCCCCGTTGGTAGCTCGTCGAGCTCTGCGGCAAATTCGGCCGCCAGATCGCCGTCCAAATCGTAGTCCCATGCCTCATCATAAGGATTGGGGAATTCGCCCTCGGGTGTATCGACGAAGGGGTGGGGCGCCAGGCCACTGCCAAAGCGGTACAGGCCATCGTCCATAAACCGAGGCACCGGGTCGAAACGCTCTTTTTTGCCCTCCGGGGTCTTCGCGGTTTTGGGCAGATCGCTGATGTAGCGCCCCAGGGCAAACGCCTGCTCCGGATCGAGCTGCGCCAACTGCTCGTGCGCCAGAGTTTCCCGAACCCACTGCTCGGCCTCGGTAACATGGCCGTTCACGCTCGGGTCCGTATTGCGGACATACACCATGCCGGCGGCGCGCTCGGTGAAATTCTGCACCACCTGTTCGAACTGATCGTCATCCACAAAACCGCCCTCGACCATCAACTCGAACAGGTTGCCCACCCAGGCTTCCACCAGATCCACCCAGAACTTCTCCGGCGAAGGGCGTTGGCTGTAAGGCAACAGCAGCGTGAAGCGGCTGTGTGCCTCCACCGCAATGGCCGTGTAAAGCCCACTACCGGGCCGGTTCTCGATTACATGGCACTGCCAGCTAATCAGGTCGGCATTGGTGATCAACGGCTGGGTACCCACCCGCTTGCCATCCGGGCTGGGCAGGCGGTCAAAGGTACCGCCCAGCCATTTTTCCAAGGCTTTGGTGGCGGCGACATGGACGAACATTTTGGGAGTTGGCATAACGAATCGGTTTGTCAGTGAGTGGGTGTGTAGCGTCAAACCGCAATGCTACCCCATCGCTACGGCGCCTGCGAGGTGGAACGATGGTTGAAACTGGCCTTTGAGCCGAATATCGAAACTAATCGGCTCATGTGTTGAGCTGAATGCCGACGATAACCGGCCAATGATACGTATCCGCATAACCCGGCACTCGCTCACATTCCGGACAGTACCGGGCTAATCTGGCTTGACTGTATCTCGTTTGAGATACAAAATAGGGTGTATTTATCCTCTGGAGGTCGCGCTTATGGCCCATACATCGATGCTGCATGTTAGGGTGGACGACAAACTCAAGGCGGATGCGGCGAACAAACTGGCCGATGTCGGCCTGACTGTGTCGGACGCCGTCCGTATTCTATTGACTCGTGTCTGCAAAGAAGGGGGCTTGCCCGCAGGCCTTACGACCGATGAAAAGGCTCACGACCTCTGGTTTCGGGAGAAGGTCTTGGAGGCACTGGCGGACACTGGTCCAGGAAACTCTCATCAACAGGTTATTGATGAAGCCCGGGCTGTAATTGAAAGGAAGCAGAGTAATGACCGACATACACTGGTCGGCGCTGGCTCGCGCTGATCTCTTGGACATTGTCGATTACATATCAGACGATAACCCTGTGGCTGCGCTGCAGGTCTTGGACGACATTAACACCAAGGTCGGCCAGCTAGCATACTTCCCACAATCGGGCCGCTTGGGCAGAGTTGAAGGAACCCGGGAGTTGGTCGTACTGGCGAACTATGTCGTTGTGTACCAAGAGGATGCGATTGCACCGCGTGTATTGCGAGTGTTACATGCCGCGCAACAATGGCCTTCGACCCCGGAGTAGAGCGTTAGAAGCCGAAGCTGAAAATCCCCCTCCGTGTTCAATATGCTTTTCCTATTTCAGCATTGGTACCGTAAAATCCAATCCTGTAAAGTACTGGCTAGACAGAAAAGCCGTTCAGAGACATGGATATGCAGCCCTTACTGACACCCTGCCCGCTCGATTTCGACGTTTTCGCTGCACCTCACTCCGCGCCCCGCCAAAACCGCGAGGCCGGTAAATGAGCCAGGGGGAACTGATCATCTACCGCACGGAGGACGGGCAGGCAGAGATCCAACTGCGGGTAGAGGGTGAGACGGCGTGGTTGACTCAAGCGGAAATAGCCGACTTGTTTTCTACGACCAAACAAAATGTCAGTTTGCACGTCCGTAACATCTTGAAAGAAGGGGAGTTATCCGAGCATTCAGTTGTAAAGGAAAACTTGACAACTGCCGCTGACGGCAAGAATTACCGGGTCAAATGGTACAGCCTTCCCATGATCCTCGCGGTTGGCTACCGAGTGCGCTCCCCCCGCGGCACCCAGTTCCGCCAATGGGTCACCGCACACCTGGAGGAGTACCTGGTCAAGGGCTTCATCATGGACGACCAGCGCCTGAGGGAGCCCGGCGGCTGGGACTACTTCGACGAGCTGCTGGCGCGCATCCGCGACATCCGCGCCTCCGAGAAGCGCTTTTACCAGAAGGTTCGCGATCTCTTTACCCTCTCCAGCGACTATCAGCCCGGCGACCAGGCAGCCCAGCAGTTCTTCGCTGAAGTCCAGAACAAGCTGCTCTACGCCGTCACCAGCCATACCGCCGCCGAGCTGGTGGTACACCGTGCCGACCCGCATGAGCCCAATATGGCGCTGACCAGTTGGAAAGGCGCGCGGGTCCGCAAAACAGACGTCACAATTGCCAAGAACTACCTGACCGCTGACGAAGTGGATACCCTTAACCGGCTGGTGGTGATCTTCCTGGAGCAGGCTGAATTGCGGGCCAAAGGCCGGAAAGACCTGACGCTGGATTACTGGCGCAACAACGTCGACCGCCTGCTGGAATTCAACGAGAGGCCCGTCCTGCAAGGCGTGGGCGCCATGAGCGCGGAGCAGGCAAAGCACGTTGTCCACGAGCGATACGAGCAATTCGATACCCAAAGGCGACAAAATGAAGCACTGGAAGCCGATGCCGAGGATCTAAAGGCCTTGGAGGCATTGGAGCAAGAGGTCAAACAGAAGGGAAAGAAGCCATAAACTGGTTTTGAGCCAAGGATTGCTCGCGCATAGTCACACCAATTTACCCCGCCAGTTGTCTTAGCCCAACCCTGCCTTTGTCATGAGGACGCCAGGACAAGAGTCTTGCTGAAGTACCAATCCGAGCAGCCTTGTTGGCACGCGAATCTTTCATCCTGTAAAGTACCTAAAACTGAGCGCTGGTTGATCTTTTGAGACTCTCATGCCCGATACGATTGGATACTACCAAGAGCACGCGGAAGAATTTGTGTCATCGACATTCGGTGTAGACATGGACGCGCTCTACAGCGAATTTCTACCTCTGATACCCAAGGGCGGGCATATTCTGGATGCGGGCTGTGGCTCTGGGCGAGATGCGCTTCACTTTCACCGCAAGGGTTTTACCGTATCCGCCTTTGATGGTGCTCTAGCTATAGCTGAACTAGCGCGGAACAAAACTGGTTTGGCTGTTGAGTGTCGACAGTTTTCTGAAGTCACAGAAGCAGCCGTTTACGACGGCATCTGGGCATGTGCCAGTCTACTGCATCTACCAGCAGATCAGATTCCAGACGCCATTGATCGACTTTGGCGGGCTCTGAGGCCCGGCGGTAATCTCTATATAAGCTTCAAGGTCGGTGATGGTGAGCGCAGCCACGAGGGGCGGCATTTCACCGACGCAACCGAAGTCGAGGCGAAACAGTGGCTATCAGACATTGAGGATTTGGAAAGCCACCGCTTATGGCGGACTGATGACCAGCGCCGGGATAGGAACGAGCAGTGGCTGAACATTCTGCTTACCAAGCAGCCTGCACCACACAGCAAACTCACTACCGGCGGAGAGAACAATCATTTCCTGCCCAAGCTCTGCCGCGCCATCAACCGTGCCAATCGAATTGATATGGCCGTGGCGTTTATCAAAACTACCGGTCTCAATCTGCTGTTCAAAGATCTGAATAACGTATTAGAGCGTGTCAAGAACCCATCAAAGTTGCGAATTCTCACCAGTGACTACCTCGATATTACGGACCCGGAAGCTTTGCGCAAACTACTGTTGCTGCAAGATCAGGGAGCAGAGGTGCGGGTATACCAGAGCCAGGGTAGCAGCTTTCATATGAAAGCTTACCTGTTCGCCGGTACCACCGAGAGTGATGGGCACTGGGGAAAAGCATATATCGGCTCGAGCAACCTGAGCCGTCAGGCACTACAGGATGGCCTGGAGTGGAACTATGAAGTGAGTTTTCCGACCGATACCGGGTACTTGGAGGCTGTAAGCCGCTTTGAAGAACTGTTTGCAAATGCGAAGACGCAACCGCTGAGCGATGCTTGGGTTGACGAGTACGAGGCTCGGCGTCAGCCGCCCACTCAATCCGTCGCCCCAGGTAGCATTGAACAGGAAGCTCCGCCGAAACCGACTATCGTTCAAAAGGAGGCTTTGGCCGCATTGGATGATACCCGCCAGCAAGGTTATGGCCGCGGCGTAGTGGTGCTGGCGACTGGGTTGGGTAAAACTTGGCTGTCCGCCTTCGATGCGGTGCAGATGGGCGCTCGGCGAATCTTGTTTGTCGCTCACCGGGAAGAGATTCTTAATCAAGCAGCAGAGACTTATCTTCGTATTAAACCCAGTGCCAGGGTTGGCTTTTATATGGGGAAACAGCGCGACACTACCGTTGACATTCTTTGTGCCTCAGTGCAGACGTTGGGTAGGGTTGAGCATTTGGAGCAATTCAAGCCCCAACACTTTGATTACATTGTAATTGATGAGTTTCACCATGCGGCAGCGCCCACTTATCATCGGCTGCTCAGCCATTTTGCACCTCAGTTTCTGCTAGGGCTGACCGCCACTCCTGATCGCACTGACCGCTCCGATATACTATCTTTGTGTGATGATAATTTGGTTTTTGAGTACCCCCTGTTCGATGGTGTGCGGAGTGAGCATCTCGTTCCATTTCACTATTATGGAATCTATGACGAAGGTGTCGATTACACAGAAATACCTTGGCGAAATGGTAAGTTTGATCCTCGCTTGTTAGCCAATAAGTTGGCGACTCTGGGCCGAGCCAGGCACGCCCTTCGGGAGTGGCGGCAGTACCGTCAGAGCCGAACTCTGGCATTTTGTGTGTCTCGCCAGCATGCTGAATTTATGGCCGAGCAATTCATTAAAAGCGGTGAACGGGCTGCCGCAGTGCATGGTGAATCGGAACTGTCGCGTGGCGAGGCATTGGAGCACCTCGAGCAAGGTGATCTCGATATTGTCTTTTCGGTCGACTTGTTCAACGAAGGGGTCGACTTGCCTGCAATCGACACAGTGCTTTTGCTTCGCCCAACCGAATCAAAAATCCTGTTTCTGCAACAGATTGGCCGGGGCTTGCGCCATAGCCCGGGTAAATCCCAGCTAGTGATTATTGATTTTGTGGGTAATCACCAGAGCTTTCTACATAAGCCACAAGCCTTGATGGGGCAGGCAATGAACCACCGCCAACTCGCTGAGTTTGGGCGAAAAGCTGAGCATGAGCGCTTGGCTCTTCCCGATGGGTGCTTCATTAACTATGACTTGAAGATCATCAATTTTCTGAAAGATCTGGATGCCAAAGGGCCGGATAAGGATTACGTGTCATTAAGAGACACCCTGGGCCGCCGCCCGACACTTACTGAGTATTACCATTTTGGCGGAAACCTTACCCAAACGAGGAGGCAGCATGGCAGCTGGTTTGGGCTGCTTGAGGCCATGGGTGATCTCTCAGAAAAGGAGTCTGCTTTAGTTAACCAGCACAAGGACTTCTTTGGTGAGCTGGAAACTACCTCAATGGCCAAGTCTTTCAAGATGATTTTGCTAGAAGCCTTCCAGCAGTTGGGTGGATGGTATGAGCCCCCAACACTGGAAGACCTTGCTAAGTCGTCCTGGGAAGCGCTGAAGCGCCGTCCCCGTTTATTTGTCGAAATCAGCGATTCAGTACGGAATTCCGACGGTGGCTCGAAAGAATGGCAAAAATACTGGAAGAAGAATCCCGTTGATCACTGGACGAACAAAAATCCCGCAATATTTCGGGTAGAAGGCGATCGCTTTGTCCCGGCGTTCACAGTTGACCCTAGTGTGATTCCCGAACTTGAATTCATGGCTCAAGAGCTTCTGGACTACCGGCTGGCTTCTTACGAGGCGCGGGCCAGTGTTAAATTGGAAGCACCAGAGAGCCGAGTAACTAGCTTGCCGGAGCGATCAGGTATTGAGTTGCCTTACTTTCCAACGTTGAAGATTGCCTGCGGTCATTTCCGCAACAGTCGGGCCGATGCAGAAGAGTACCGGCATTTGCCTAATGTTTACGGACGCCTGGACCCGACGCGGCATTTCATTGCCCGTGCTTCTGGGGAGTCCATGAATGGTGGAAAGAACCCCGTCCGCGATGGCGATTATCTGCTACTTGAGCAGGTCAGTCCATTGAAGGCGGGTAGCATCACAGGTAAAACCCTTGCTATTGAGCGCGTAGATGAGGCCGGAGATACACAATACTTACTCCGGAAAGTGTTAAAAGATGAGCAAGGAGAATACACCTTGCGCGCGGCCAACCCAGACTATCAAGATATACGTGTAACACCGGAAATGGCTGATGAGTTGCGCACCTTTGCTAGGTTGATCGCGATTGTGGATCCTGTCGAATTAGCTGTTGGTGAAGCATTTTATCGAGAGGAGATTCCAGAGTTGTTCGGAGCGAGCTATAGCCCTGGAAACTGGAACAGCGGTCATGTGTTCCTGGAGCAGAAACAAGCTCATGTTTTGCTGGTCACATTGAACAAGCAGGGGAAGGTCGATAATCATCGGTATGTAGATTATTGGGTTGACGACAACCACTTTCACTGGCAAAGCCAACGTTCTACTACCCCGGATAAAAAGAGGGGTAAAGAACTCATTCATCACCAAAAGTTGGGTCTATCCGTCCATTTGTTTGTTAGAAAGAATAAACTTGTGAATGGTAAGTCGGCACCTTTCGTTTACCACGGCCCGGTAGCGTACGAGAGCCACGAAGGAAGTGCGCCTATGAGTGTCGTTTTTCGATTAGATTGACAAGTCTGTTAAAAGAAATGAGCTCTTGTTTTCCAGAAGTGTGCTCGGTTAGGCCCAGGTGGGACTAGTCCGAGCGGGTTGAGCGAGATAGATTTTACCGCGCGCAAGCTGGCGCGCTCACTGTATGGCTGGGCTATGGCGGGCGTTATGCATATTCGGTTTGGGGGATGGGCCATTAGCGGGGCATGGGGACTTTTGTGATTGACTTCACAAATGGACAGTTGCCTCAATGTTTGAAATTGACAGTCGCGTTCAAGACGAATTAAGGTTCACATAGCTATTGAAAGGAGATTCAAGTGAAATATTCCTCTTTTGTGATTGGCCTTGCCGTTTTCCTGCAGGCTTGTGCCACGACCCCGTCGCCTTATATTACTGAGTGTGCTCAGCCCGCGTGCGAGCGACAGGCCTCCGAACAATCACTGGCCAGCCGTGCTTCGGACGGAATAGAGGTCGTAACCAATAGTCACTTATCGTTCCATATCAGTAGCACACCAAAGAAGCTTGTTCATCAGCAGGATATGCTGTTCATCATCTTCTCTGACGACACGAAAATCGCCGCATCAACCTTATCATTAAGCGATTTCGGCCTGAATGACAGTGAGCTTTCCGCTTCTTCGCTCCTAAACCTGTCGTTAATGGAAAAGTTCAGTTCGCTACCGAACAGCCTTAGCCGGGCCGAGCGGCATGTCATTCGGTCAATAAAGCTAGATGCGATGAGCGGTGACGAAGCAGTGCGTTACACCGGCGATAATATTACAATTTACCTCTATTCTGAAACAGACAAGAAGCACAAGGCCTATGTTGTGTCCGGGAAGGAGTCAACGTCCTGGACAATGCTGGACCTTTACGGTCTGACGAGAGATGACGTCAAAGACGTGCTTTCAACTATTAAACCGTTTTAACACCAACCTCTGTAAGGAAACACTATGAGTGAACCTCTCACCGCATCCGAAGTTCAAGATACCAAGGATGTCCTTCAAAATTTTTACGGCGCGCAGACACAGAACTGGCGGATTACCGTGAGGACCCTAGAGGTTCTGGGGCGTCTGATTGAAAAAACACGGGCGTGTGACAGTATGATGGATTTAGTGCCCAGGCCGTTTGGCGGTGGATCGGTGATTAAGTGGGGACAGAAGCAGATACGACAAGCCGTGCTCAGAAAATTGAAAGATAACAGTGGAAAACATTATATTGCCTGCATGAAGGCGTCCGCCGCGTCTATGAGGACTGACTTTTATATGTCAGGCCTCTAAGAATGTTTAGTTCGCTGACGCCCCAACGGTCACCGTACTGAGCTGTTGGGTGTTTGAAGAAAGATGGCGGATGCGCAGGCTTATCCGCCCTACGGGAAGTCGTGGTAGGGCGGATAAGCGAAGCGCATCCGCCGTTGCCTGTTTTAGCTCTAGTTCAGTATTTCTCTTAAATACTGCCCCGTATAAGACTTCTTTCGTTTGATCACAGTGTCGGGCTTACCTTGAGCGATAACCTTGCCACCCTGGCTACCACCCTCAGGCCCCATATCAATCACCCAATCCGCCTCGGCAATTACATCCAGGTTGTGCTCGATCACCAGCACTGAATTGCCCGCATCCACCAGCCGGTGCAGTACGTGCAGGAGTTTATCCACATCAGCCATATGCAGGCCGACGGTGGGTTCGTCGAGGACGTAGAGGTTGTGGGCTGATCTTCTTCCTTTGTTGTCTTCCGGGGTCATGTTGGCTTTGCTGAGTTCGGCCACCAGTTTGATGCGCTGGGCTTCGCCGCCGCTCAGGGTCGGGCTCTGTTGGCCCAGGGTCAGGTAGCCCAGGCCCACGTCCTGCAGTAGGCGCAGGGCGTGGTGGACTTTGCTGATGGGGGCGAAGAACTCGACGGCCTCGTCGATGTTCATGGCGAGGACGTCGCCGATGTGTTTGCCCTTATAAGTGACGCTCAGGGTTTCGTCGTTGAAACGCCAGCCGTGGCACACGTCGCAGAGAACACGTACGTCGGGCAGGAAGTTCATTTCGATTTTCTGTTCGCCCTGGCCGCCGCAGGCCTCGCAGCGGCCGTCGCCGGCGTTGAAGGAAAAGCGCGCGGGGGTGTAGCCGCGCAGTCTCGCATCCACGGTGCCGGCAAAGAGTTTGCGGATGGTGTCCCAGATGCCGATGTAGGTGGCGGGGCAGGAGCGTGGGGTTTTGCCGATGGGGGTCTGATCGACTTCCAGGATTCGGTCAATGTTTTCCCATCCGGTGATTTGGCTGGCGCCGGTCCAGGTCTGTTTGGTTTTGCGTTTCTGGGCGATGGCCTGTTTGAGGTTGGGGTAGAGTACGCCGCGTATCAGGGTGCTTTTGCCGCTGCCGCTTACGCCGGTGATGGTCACCAGTTGGCGCAGGGGCACGCTCACATTGACCTTGCGCAGGTTGTTCTGAGTTGCTCCCTCGATGTGCAGACTTTCCTTGTCCCAGAGCTTGCGCATCTCAGCGTTGCGCAAATCGGGCATGGGGTGGCGCAGGGGTTCGGAGAGCATCTGCCCGGTGAGCGAGCGCTTGTTGCCCATCACCTGTTTCAGGCTGCCGTGGGCCACGACTTCGCCCCCGTTGATGCCCGCGCGCGGGCCCATGTCGATCAGGTGGTCGGCTTCGCGGATAGTGTCTTCGTCGTGCTCGACCACGACCACGGTGTTGCCCTGTTGTTGCAGCTCGCGCAGGGTTTCGATCAGTTTGCGGTTGTCCCGGGTGTGCAGGCCGATGGTGGGTTCGTCCAGTACGTAACACACGCCCTGGAGGCTGGAGCCCAACTGTGCGGCCAGGCGGATGCGCTGGGCTTCGCCGCCGCTCAGGGTGGGTGCGGCGCGGTCCAGGCTCAGGTAGTCGAGCCCGACTTTCTGCAGGAACTGGAGGCGGCTGTGCATTTCGGCCAACAGATCCCGGGCGATGGCCTGCTCATTGGTTTTCAGTTTGAGGGTTTTGAACCACTGCTCGGCGGCGACCACGGGTAGCGATGCCAGCTCGGCAATGGAGCGGTCCCGGAAGCGTACGGCCAGGGCGGTGGGGTTCAGGCGTTGGCCGTTGCAGCCCGGGCAGATTTTTTCCGTACCCGCTTCGTCGTCCGGCAGCCAGGTGCGTTCCTCGCCGGTCTGTTCTTCGTCAAAGCCCTTGATGATCTGCCCGGTGCCGTAGCAGCGTTGGCACCAGCCGTGTTTGGAGTTGTAGGAGAACAGGCGCGGGTCCAGTTCATCGAAACCGTCGCCGCAGCTCGGGCAGGCGCGCTGGGTGGAGAACAGGCGTTCACTGGCGGCCTGTTTGCCCGTACGTTTGTCGACGGGCGCCACAATCACAATGCCGTTCCCAAGATCCAGTGCCTGCTCCAGGCCATCCATCAAGGCCCGTTCGTTCCTGGCGGAAACGGTCACGTCGGTCAGCGGTAGCTCGATGTTGTGTTCGCGATAGCGGTCCAGCTTGGGCCAGTTGTCGGTGGGTTGGTACTCGCCGTCCACACGCAGTCTGGTGTAACCACGGGCGGCGGCCCATTCGGCCAGTTCGCGGTATATGCCCTTGCGCGCGACGACCATGGGCGCGAGCAACGTGACCTCCCGGTTGCGGTAATCTTTCTGCACCCGCGCCAGAATGGCGGCTGGGGTCTGCGGTTCGATGGGTACTTCGCACTCCGGGCAGTGCTGGGTACCGAGCTTGACGTAGAGCAACCGCAGGTAGTGGTAGATTTCCGTCAGGGTCGCCAGGGTGCTTTTGCGCCCGCCGCGACTGGTGCGCTGTTCGATGGCCACGGCCGGGGGGATACCGTAGATGGCATCCACATCCGGGCGCGAGGCGGGCTGCACAAACTGCCGGGCGTAGGCGTTCAGGGATTCCAGGTAGCGACGCTGGCCTTCGCCAAAAATCAGATCGAACGCCAGGGTGCTTTTGCCACTGCCGCTGACGCCGGAGATGACGGTGAGTTTATCCCGCGGAATGGTGACGTCGATATTCTTCAGGTTGTGTTCGCGGGCGTGGTGCACGCTGATGACCTGATCGGTTTTGCGCTTGCGCTTTTTCGCGGGCGCGGGCAGAGCGACCCCTTGCGTCAAGGACGCGTCGTACTCGCGCAATGCCTGGGCGGTATAACCGTTGTTGCTGGCCATGATCTCGGCTGGGCTGCCCGCCGCCAGCAGTTCCCCGCCGGCGTCGCCGCCTTCCGGCCCAATATCGATCAACCAGTCTGCAGCGCGAATCACATCCAGGTTGTGTTCGATCACCAGCAGCGAATGTCCTGCGGCCTGCAACTGGCGGAAGGCGCCCATGAGAGTCGCGATATCGGCAAAGTGCAGGCCGGTGGTGGGTTCGTCGAACAGGAACAGGATGTGTTCTTTATCTTTGGCCTTAGTGTTGGCGAGGTGACCTGCGAGTTTCAGGCGCTGCGCTTCACCGCCACTCAGGGTGGGCACGGCCTGGCCCAGTTGCACATAGTCCAGGCCCACGTCCGCCAGGGGTTGCAGGCTACGCTGGACCTCGGGTTTATCGTGGAAGAACGTCAGCGCTTCGGCCACGGTCATCGCCAGGGCGTCGGCAATGGACAGAGCACGTCGACCTTCGTCGGCATCCTGCAGCAGTTTCACTTCCAGAATTTCATCGCGGAAGCGTTTACCATCGCAGTCCGGGCAGCGCAGATACACGTCGCTCAGAAACTGCATCTCCACATGCTCGAAGCCGTTGCCCTGGCAAGTGGGGCAACGGCCGTTGCCGGAGTTGAAACTGAAGGTGCCCGGCGTATAGCCGCGCTCTTTGGCCAGGGGTGTGGCGACAAACAGTTTGCGGATGGCGTCGAAGGCGCCCACGTAGGTGGCCGGTGTGGAGCGCGTGGTTTTGCCGATGGGGCTCTGGTCGACCATCACCGCCCGGTCGATTTTATCCAGTCCGTCGATACGTTGGTGAGCGCCGGGCGCTTCGGTCTGTTCGCCCAGGTGTTTGAGGATGGCCGGGTAGAGTATCTGGCGCATCAGGGTGGACTTGCCCGAGCCGCTTACGCCGGTGAGGCACACCAGTTTTTTCAACGGAATGGTGACGTTGATGTTTTTCAGGTTGTGTTCGCGTGCACCGGTGATGGTGATGGCAGGCAGATTCTTTTGGGACGCAGGTTCCGGGTATACCGGTCCGGGACTCGCCGTGGACCCTTCCATGGGGGCTCGACTGCCGCTTCCATGCGGCAGACGGTCCCGGACCGGTATACCCGGAACCTGCTCGTGCCGAACTGATACTTGTTTGGTTCCGTTTAAGTAGCTTGCCGTGAGATTGGTCTTGCGCTTGAGCAACGCATTGGGTGTGCCGAAGAATTCAATATTGCCGCCGTGGCGGCCCGGGCCTGGGCCGATATCCAGAATGCGGTCGGCGGCGAGAATCACCTGCGGGTCGTGCTCCACCACCAGCAGGGAGTTGCCGGCGTCACGCAGTCGGTGCAGGACTTTGACCAGCCGCTGAATATCGCGCGGATGCAGGCCGGTGCTGGGCTCGTCCAGCACGAACAGCGTATTCACCAATGAGGTGCCCAGAGCGGTGGTGAGGTTGATGCGCTGCACTTCGCCGCCGCTCAGGGTGCGGGACTGCCGGTCCAGGGTCAGGTAGTCCAGGCCCACTTCGCACAGGTAGCCCAGCCGCGAGCGGATTTCTTCCAGCAGCAGTTGGGTGGGTTCGTCCGCGTTGGCGTCGCCCATCTGCTCGAAAAAGTCGGCGCAGCGCACCAGGGGCAGGCGCATCACATCGGCAATGTTGAGACCGGGCAACTGGTTGAACCGATCCGCTGCAAGCGTGTTGCCCTTGGGTATAAAGCGGGCGCGACCGGACAGCGCCTGTTCGGCCGCTTCAAAGGAACCGACTCGCCACCAGAGCGAGGTGGGTTTCAGGCGGGCGCCACCGCAGTCCTGGCAGGGTGTGTAGGAGCGGTATTTGGAGAGTAGCACCCGGATGTGCATTTTGTAGGACTTGCTTTCCAGCCAGTCGAAAAACTCTTTGATACCGTACCAGCGGCCACTTTCCCATGAACCGTCCCCTTCGCCCTGAATGACCCACTGTTGTTGCTCGTCGGTCAACTCCGCCCAGGGTTTGGTGATGGGGATGCTGCGCTTTTTGGCGAAGCGAATCAGATCCCGTTGGACTTCGTTGAACGACGGCGTCTGAATCGGTTTGATGGCGCCGTCCTTCAGGCTCAGGCGCTCGTCCGGAATCACCAGGCCATAGTCCACACCGATAATACGGCCAAAGCCCCGGCAGCTGTCACAGGCGCCCAGAGGCGAGTTGAAGGAGAACTGGCTCGGCGTCGGCTCCGGGTAGTCGATATCGCAGCTTGGGCAGTGGTGGTGGCTGGAGAAGCGCTCCGGCTTGCTCACGGTCCTGTCGGCGCCCATTGGATAGATCAGCACATGGCCCTTGCCGTAGTGCAGGGCGGTTTCCACCGCCTCGGTGAGCCGGCCCCGGTTCTCGTCGGTCAGCTTGAGCCGGTCCTGTACCACTTCCACCCGGCTGCCATCACGCCCATGGATGCGGGCGTAGCCCTGCTGGTTGAGCAGTTGCAGCACTTCATCGTCGCTGAGCGTCTCCGGTACGGTGATGGGCAGGCATACCATCAGCCGCTGACCGTTGGGCCAGTCCCGATAGAGCGCTTCCACCACGCTCTGGGCGGTGTCGCACACCACCTCCCGGCCACAGCCCTGACAATACAGGTGAGCCAGGCGGGAGAAGAGCAGCTTCAGGTAGTCGTTCAGTTCGGTCATGGTGCCCACGGTGGAGCGGGAGGTGCGTACCGTATTGCTCTGCTCGATGGCGATGGCCGGCGGGATGCCGTCGATCAGGTCCACCGCCGGCTTGTCCATCCGGTCCAGAAACTGCCGGGCGTAGGCGGAGAAGGTCTCCACATAGCGTCGCTGGCCCTCGGCGTAGATGGTATCGAACGCCAGGGTGGACTTGCCCGAGCCGCTGACGCCGGTGACCACCACCATTTCCCCCAGGGGGATATCCAGGTCCAGGTTCTTCAGGTTGTTCTGGCGGGCGCCGCGGACAATGATGGCTTCGTGGGACATAAGCGGGGGCAGACTCCGGAGTTGGCAGAAGGGCTCAATATACGGGAGTTGGTCAGTACGACCAAGGGGCCCGGATGGATGTCAGCCCCTTGGCTCAGTGCTCGCCTCGCCAACAAAACATACCGGCCCGCTTACCCAGCACCCGAATCGATTCGTGCTCGTCCGCCGGCCGCTGCGCCAGACCATAGCACAGGTGCAGGGGTAGCAGGTGTTCCTCGCGGGGGTGACAGTAGCGGGCTTCCGGAGCCGTGCTCCAGTCTACCAGTCGCCCTGACCGCTCGGTCTCGCTCAGAGCCGGGTTGATCAGGGTGTCGGTCAGCCAGTCTTCGAAGGCTTTATTGCGCGCATCGCTCTGCGCTGTGACTGGCTCGAAAAAAGCCTTCATGTTGTGAAAAGAAAAGCCCGAGCCGATCACCAGTAGGTTGTCCCACTCCAGGCTCTGCAACGCCCGCCCCAGGGCGATGTGGGTCGCCGGGTCCAGGGATGTCAGCAGCGACAGTTGGATACAGGGAATATCCGCCTCGGGGAAAAGGAGCTTGAGGGGCACAAACAGCCCATGATCAAAGCCCCTTTCGAGGTCTTGCACGGCGTCCAGTCCCGCCTGGCTGAGCGCCTGACTGACCTGCGTGGCCAGTCCCGGCGCGCCGGGGGCGGGGTACTGAATCTCGTACGACTCGGGCGGAAAGCCGGAGTAGTCGTAAATCAGCGGCGGCTGGGCACCGCTGGTGACGGCGGCGACGGGCGCTTCCCAGTGGGCACTGACCACAATGATCGCCGAGGGCCGACGTAGGCGCTTACCCAGTGAGGTCAGTTGTATCACCAGCTCGTTGTGCGCCGGGTCCCCCAGCAGCGGTAGTGGGCCGCCGCCGTGGGAGATATAGAGAATGTCGGGCTTGTTGGCCATGACGGTGTGCCTCCGGGTTTCCCGTTAAATGCGTTTGGCGATCAGGTTGTCCAGTGACAGTCGCCCGGCGCCCAACAGGGTCAGGGCCGCTGTGGCGGCGAGCAGGCTGAGCGCAAACTCGTAACCATTGTTGGCCATAAACAGGCCATTACCAATGTGCACGCTGAAAATCGCCACCACCATGGTAAAGGCTGACACCAGAGCGGCCGGTCGGGTGAGCAGGCCAAACATCAGGGCCAGGCCACCAAAAAACTCGGCGCTGCCCGCCAGTAGAGCCATCAACAGGCCCGGTTGAAGACCGATGCTTGCCAGCCATTGCCCGGTACCTTCGAGGCCGTAACCACCAAACCAGCCAAAGAGTTTTTGCGCGCCGTGGGCCGCCAGGATGATGCCGGTGGGAACCCGCAGGAGCAGAGCGCCAAAGCCGGCGTCGGATTGCAGAGCGTTTTTAATCAATGGGTGTGACATGGGGAATCTCCAATAACTAGTGGCTGTGGGTAATCAACGGTTTCAGATTACTATCAACTCATTAGTAAATTAATGGGTTATTTGTTGTATTATTGTCAACAAATCATTGATAGTTGAATATTTTCGACAACGGGAGGCTGGCCATGGACCGTTTGACCGCTATGCGCGCCTTTGTCACGGTGGTGGCCGAGGGCTCCTTTACGCGGGCCTCTGAGCAAATGGGGGTGTCCACGCAGTTGGTCAGCAAGTACGTGGGGCAGTTGGAGGTACACCTAGGAGTGCGTTTGCTCAACCGTACGACGCGCCAACTGCACCTGACCGAAGCGGGCACTGCTTATCACGCCCGCGCGAAACCGTTGCTGGACGAGTTGGAAGCCGTGGAAAGCCAGCTCGGCAACTGGCAGCACCAGGCGCGCGGACGTCTGCGCATCAGTGCCCCGGTGTCCTTCGCCGCATTGCATATGGGGCCGCTTCTGGCGGACTTTCAGCAGACCTATCCGGGCATCGAAATCGATCTCCAGCTCAATGATCGCAAGGTGGATATTGTCGATGAGGGCTTCGATATTGCTTTGCGTATCGGCCGACTGCAGAGCTCCTCATTGGTTGCCAAGCGGATCGCACCGGTGCGCATGGTACTCTGCGCTTCCCCTGCCTATCTGGCTGCCCGAGGAACACCCCATAGTCTCGCTTCGCTCAAGGGGCATCGCTTTCTGCGTTACAGCTATATGGATGAGAGCAGCGAGCCACTGCTCAAGTGGTTGATACCCGAGGCCGAGCAGCTGGCCGGGCTGGCGACCAACAATGGAGATGTACTGGGGCGGCTGGCCGAGGCCGGCGCGGGCCTGGTGCTGCAGCCCACCTTCATAGTTGGCCCGGCGATTCAGGCCGGGCGGCTTCAGGTTCTGTTACCGGACCACGAGCCGGAATCCCTGGCTCTTTATGTCGTTTACGCCCACCGACGCCTGCTGGCCACGAAAGTGCGCGCCTTTGTGGACTTCATTGAGGGCTACTTCGGGGATCCACCCTATTGGGATGGGTTTGATGGTCAGCCCAATCGCGGTGTTACACTTAGCTCAGACTAGAGGAGACCCCATGGATACTCAAACCCAAACCGAACTCGAAGCGGCGGCCTTTCGGCGCCTGCTCAAACATCTGGATGAGCGCAAGGACGTCCAGAACATCGATCTCATGGAGCTGGCCGGCTTCTGCCGCAACTGCCTGAGCAAGTGGTATATGGAGGCGGCCCAGGAGCGTGGCCTGGACGTGGACAAGGACACGGCGCGGGAAATGGTCTACGGCATGCCCTATGAGGAGTGGAAGGCCCGCTATCAGACACCCCGCTGATCGGCCCGCCTTATTGTCATATTGTATTTAAGGACACTCTGATTAATTCCTAAAATTTGCGATAATACGCCCGTTGTCAAAATCGCCGATTGTGAGGTTTAACGATGCGCCAACAATCCCTGACCGACGG
>NZ_NZQP01000051.1:0-36400 GCF_002695945.1 Marinimicrobium sp.
GTACCGTTTGGAGACCCGCCGTGAATACATCCCTGTAGGCTTCTCGTCGGCTCCCTGCCTCCGAGAGTCTCCAAACGGTACACCCGCCGAGGCCTAAGTGCCATAAATCTAACTGGGTGGTTCCTGCATCGCTATTTGTGGCACTGAGGTTCTGGAGGCGGTACAGTCTTTGGAGACTCTCGGAGACATGGATGTCGACGAGAAGCCCCCATGGATGGGTTCACGGCGGGTCTCCAAAGACTGTACCGCCTCCAGAACCGGTCTCAACGACAACGCACAAGGTGGTCGAAAGTATGTTTTTTGGTACCAGAAAGCTGGAAATGCCCACGCGGGATCAGGCCTTGAAAGGGCGTGATGAGGCGATGAAACTCGACGGCGACAATGCCAAACACTTTGTCAAAGGTACGCCACTGCAGCCACCTTTCCCGGAAGGGCTGGAGCAGATTGTTGTCGGCATGGGCTGTTTTTGGGGCGCCGAGCGGTGCTTCTGGCAACTGCCTGGCGTCTACAGTACCGCCGTCGGTTACGCCGCCGGTTATACCCCCAATCCTACCTAC
Source organism: Marinimicrobium sp. (assembly GCF_002695945.1). Lineage (NCBI taxonomy): Bacteria > Pseudomonadati > Pseudomonadota > Gammaproteobacteria > Cellvibrionales > Cellvibrionaceae > Marinimicrobium > Marinimicrobium sp. Next base: position 558 of record NZ_NZQP01000051.1, read on the forward strand.
GAAGAAGTCTGCTCCGGCTACACCGGACACAACGAAGTCGTCCTGGTGGTGTTTGACCCCACCGTTGCGCCGCTCAGCAGCATTCTCAAAACCTTCTGGGAAAATCACGATCCTACCCAAGGCATGCGCCAGGGCAATGATCGGGGTACCCAATACCGCTCCGGGATTTACACCCAGAATGCCACACAGCAAGCCGCGGCGGAGCAGAGTCGGGAGCGGTATCAGGCCGCGCTTGAGGAGCGGGGCAGGGGAGAGATAACCACAGAGATCCAGCCGGCCGGCCCGTTTTACTATGCTGAACCTTATCACCAGCAATATCTGGCCAAAAACCCGGGTGGTTATTGCGGATTGGGTGGTACTGGCGTTAGTTGTCCAGCGCCTTGATGGACTCAATGCAACGCATGGGTGTCAGTATCGGAAACGTTTCGGCGGATGCGCGCTTCGCGCTTATCCGCCCTACTTAACCTGCCGTGCTACCCGTAGGGCGGATAAGCGCGAAGCGCGCATCCGCCGTAACCAGAACCAAACAAGGGCACCCATGCAGTGCCAAAAAACGCCTGTCTGCGGCGAAGATTACAGAAAATCCAGATCCGGATTATCCTTCATGATTTCCTTCAGCTCGTCCGACTCTGACGCCTTCTGCTCCAGCACCTCCCGGACGAATTTCAGATACACCGTATAGATCACCGGATCCTGACCGTCCTCATGATCGACCAGGAAAAAGGGTGCCCGGTCGACCTGGTACTGGCGGGCCAGTTGCATCCCCGGGCTGTTCGGGTCGCGTTCATCCGCCACCAGAATGTCGTCGATGCGACTCATATGGCCGCTTTCTTTCAGCTTCTGCAGGACGTCCGCGCACTTCGCGCAGGGCGAGCCGTCTTTGAGTATCTTTTTTACCAGCGTGATGGTCATAAGCTTACCTCGTGGCGTTCTCGGAGCATTGTCTCGCCCGGCCTGCTATCACGTCACGACTTGACGTTATCAGCGTGCAACCCGCATTCTTTCTTGGTTGATTCTTCCCACCACCAGCGGCCTTCCCGCTCGTGCTGGCCCGGACCAATCGGGCGTGTGCAGGGTTCGCAACCGATGGAGACATAACCCTTGTCGTGCAGCTCGTTGTAGGGAATCTCCATAGCCCGAATATAGTCCCAAACCTGCTGGGAACTCCAGTTGGCCAGGGGATTGAATTTCACCAGCCGATCGCCGGGGCGGGCAAACAGCTTATCGTCCTGAATGACCGGAATGCCGTTGCGGGTGCCCGGGCTCTGGTCTTTGCGCTGCCCGGTAACCCAGGCGTCGACTTCCAGCAGCTTCTTGCGAAGCGGGCCGATTTTGCGGATGCCGCAGCACTCCTGATGGCCATCCTGGTAGAAACTGAACAGGCCTTTTTTGCGCACCAGCTCGCGAACGGCCTCTCCGTCGGGTGAAAGGACATCGATATCGACCTTGTAGTGCTCACGCACCCGCTCAATAAAGCGGTACGTCTCGGCGTGCAGGCGTCCGGTATCCAGCACGAATACCTTGATGTCCGGACGTATCTGGTGGGCCATGTGCACCAGAACGACGTCCTCGGCACCACTGAAAGAGACGACGATGTTGTCGAACTCGCTCAGGGCGAATTCCAGGATTTTCTGGGGCGAGGCCTGTTGCAGTTCGGCGTCCAGATCGACGGTATTGAGTAGTTCGCTCGACATTGATAATTCCATGGCTGGGGTTGGCTGATCACGGCGGAGAAGAATACCAGAGGCCGAAATAACTTCCTAATACCCAGTCTTTATGAGGTTATTCCATCACTGTCTGCCCCTATGTGTCCGATGGAGTGCTCCGTGGAACATTGGGCAAAGTTTCATCAATTTGGCGACGTAATGCACAGCATCTAGTGGTTTTGTTGGGTGAAAACCCCACATATCGAATAAAAAATCAACAAAATGGTCATAAAGTAACGATGGAAAAATAACTTTTGTGCTAATTATTCGTGGATTGATATGCTTTCTGGATCTATGTTCCACGTGAAAACCCCGGAGTCACAATACGCGCAGGAGGAGGGGAAGCAAGTTGCGTTTCGGCAGGCAAACCGGTAAATTTGCCCGCATTTTCCGGGCTCTGTCCGGGCGACTGTCAATACACTGCGGGGGTAATTGTGGAAATAGCCTGTCTCGACCTCGAAGGGGTTCTGGTTCCGGAAATCTGGATTGAGTTTGCCAAGGTTACGGGGATTGAAGAGCTGAAAGCGACCACCCGGGATATTCCGGATTACGATGTGCTGATGAAGCAACGCCTGCGCATTCTGGAGGAAAATGGCCTGGGATTGAATGAAATCCAGGAGGTCATTGCCAAGTTGAAGCCGCTGGATGGTGCTCCCGAGTTTGTGGACTGGTTGCGCGAGCGCTTTCAGGTCATCATTCTTTCCGATACCTTTTACGAGTTCTCCCAGCCGCTGATGCGCCAGCTCGGTTTCCCCACGCTGCTGTGTCACCGCCTTCAGGTGAATGAGGATGGCAAGGTGGCGGATTACACGCTGCGCCAGAGAGATCCGAAGCGCCAATCCGTGCTGGCGCTGAAAACGCTGTATTACCGGGTGATAGCGGCGGGCGACTCTTACAATGACACTACCATGTTGGGTGAGGCGGATGCCGGCATTCTGTTCCATGCACCGCAGAACGTCATTGACGAGTTCCCCCAGTTCCCGGCGGTGCACAATTACGAAGACCTGAAGAAGGCCTTTATTGCGGCCAGTAATCGGGATTTGGCGCTGTAGGGCGTTTTTGTGGTGTCAGCGTGAAGGTGGCTTGGCGGCGGATGCGCTTTTAATCGCTGCGCTCGGCCCCTACGCAGGTTTATACCGCTGCGCTCGGCCGTAGGGCGGATAAGGGCGCAGCCCGCATCCGCCGCAACCAAAACCAAACATACAAAACACCCACGGGGCGCCGCTCACGCCTTGTCGGAAAACTCCCGCTCCAGCGTCTCCATCAACACCCGCACTTTATTCCAGCTTTCCTCGTATTCTGACTCGGGTTCAGAATCCGCCACGATACCGCCGCCACCCCAGCAGTAAATGCGCCCCTGATTGCAGACCAGGGTGCGGATGGCAATGCTGGTATCCATATTGCCGTCGGCGCTCAAGTAGCCAAGGCTGCCGCAATACACCGAGCGTCGAACCGGCTCCAGCTCCTCGATGATTTCCATGGCCCGGACTTTCGGTGCGCCGGTAATGGAGCCGCCGGGGAAGCTGCCGCCGAGCAGCGTCAGGGCGTCGGCGTCAGGGTCCAGCTCCCCGGTGACCGTGCTGACCAGGTGATGAACGTTGGCAAAACTCTGCAGTTCGAACAGCTTGGGTGTGTGAACGTTGTGACAGCTTTTGCTCAGATCGTTGCGCAGCAGGTCGACAATCATCAGGTTTTCCGCCCGGTTTTTGGCGCTCTGGGCCAAGGCCTGCGCCTCAGCCCGGTCGGCCTCCGGGTCGCTCCGACGCGGCGCGGTGCCTTTGATCGGGCGGGTTTCCGCCTGCCTGTCGTGCAATGCGATAAAACGCTCGGGGGACAAGCTGATTACCGCGCCGTCCGCCAATGGGATAAAGCCGGAAAACGGGGAGGGCAGCGCCTGCCGCAAGGCCAGGAAGGCCCGCGCGGGATTGCCCTGGTAGTCGGCGTGAAATCGCTGGGCCAGGTTGATCTGGTAGCAGTCGCCGGCGTGGATGTAGTCGAGGATGCGACCGAGTTTTCTATGATAAGAATCTGCACTAAGTTCCGCTTTGAACGCATTGATATTAAAGCGATTTCCGGTTTCTTCAAGAAAACTCTCAAGTGCCTTTTCCGGCTCCCGGGCCAGCAGACGGGCACGAAGTGACTCAATGTCCTGTTCGGGCCGCGTGACCAGATAGGCCTTGGCGCTCTGGTGGTCCTGCACGATGGCCCAATCATAAAACCCGAGCCAGAGGTCCGGCAGAGTGATGTCCGCGGCGGCCTGCTCCGGCAGGCGCTCCAGGCAGCGAGCCAGGTCGTAGCCGAAATAACCGATGGCGCCGGTCGCAAAGGGAATCTCCGCGAGCGGGCTCAGCGGGGGTGGCATCAACTCGCGCACCACATCCAGGGGCGGGGATTCCCGGCGCTCTGGCGGTTGTCCACGCGGTTGAATATCACAATGGGTGCCCCGACAGGTGAGTTGTGTGTGGGGTTCGGCGGCCAGAATATCGAAGCGGCCGTAGTGGCTTCCCGGATGCCCGCTGTCCAGCCAGACCGGAGCCTCCCAGTCCGCCAGGCAGGCAAACCAGTGGGCACTATCGACGAAATAGGGCAGGGAACAGACGCGTGGGCTGGGCCTCATGGAATTAAACTACGGCTCATTCAGGGAAAAGCGGCATTCTAGCACGGGAACCCCATGCAATCCGGGTCCGGAACGCCTACAATAGCGGCCTTTTTCGCCCCCGCACGAGTTTGTCTTATGAAACACACGCCCACCGTTGGTTTTGTCAGTCTTGGCTGCCCGAAAAACCTGGTCGATTCCGAACGCATTCTGACCCAGTTGCGCACCGAGGGGTATCAGATTGTCCCGACCTACAACGATGCGGACATGGTGATTGTGAACACCTGTGGCTTCATTGACAGCGCGGTGGAGGAATCCCTCGGCACCATCGGTGAGGCGCTCAAGGAAAACGGCAAAGTGCTGGTGACCGGTTGCCTGGGGGTCAAGGAAGATGAAATCCGCGAAGTGCACCCCGGCGTACTGGGCATTTCCGGCGCCCACGCCTATGAAAAAGTCCTCGATCAGGTACACCAGCACCTGCCGCCGGCCAAGGACCACAATCCCTTTTTGGACCTGGTGCCACCCCAGGGCGTGAAGCTCACGCCACGGCACTACGCCTACCTCAAAATTTCCGAGGGCTGCAATCACAGTTGCAGTTTCTGCATCATCCCGGACATGCGCGGCAAATTGGTCAGTCGCCCGATCGGGCAGGTGATGAGTGAAGCCGAACGCCTGGTCAAAGCGGGCGTCAAGGAACTGCTGGTGATCTCCCAGGATACCTCTGCCTATGGTGTGGACGTGAAATACCGCACCGACTTCTGGGACGGCCGCCCGCTCAAAACCGACATGCTCAAATTATGCGAGGCTCTGGGGGAGCTGGGTGTCTGGGTACGCCTGCACTACGTTTACCCCTACCCCCATGTCGACAAGGTGATCCCGCTGATGGCGGAAGGCAAAATCCTTCCGTACCTGGATATTCCGTTCCAGCACGCCAGTCCGCGTCTGCTCAAGCTGATGAAGCGCCCGGGCCAGGTCGAGAAAACCCTGGAACGGATCAAGAGCTGGCGCGAACAGGTGCCAGACCTGACCATTCGCTCCACGTTTATCGTCGGCTTTCCCGGTGAAACGGAAGAGGATTTCCAACAGTTGCTTGAATTCCTGGAGGAGGCACAACTCGACCGCGTTGGCTGCTTTCAGTATTCACCGGTGGAAGGGGCGGCGGCCAACGAGCTGCCGGACCCGGTGCCGGATGAGATCAAGCAGGAGCGTTTCGACCGCTTTATGGCGGTACAGCAGAAAATTTCCGCCCAACGACTTCAGGCCCAGATCGGTCGCACTCTGGAAGTGCTGATTGATGAGGTTGATGAAGAGGGCGCCATCGGTCGCAGTTACGCCGACGCTCCGGAAATTGACGGCCTAGTCTACCTGAATGGCGCCGAAGGCCTGCAACCGGGCGATAAAGTTCAGGTTATCATTGAGCAGGCGGACGAATACGATCTTTGGGGTTCTGTGATCTAGCACTTATGCGGAGTCACAAAAATCTAATGTGGCACTGAGGCGTCGGCAAGGAACACCGGTTGCAGACTCTCGAAGGCATGGATGCCGACGAGAAGCCCCCAAGGATGGGTTCACGGCGGGTCTGCAACCGGTGTTCCTTGCCGGCGCCGGGCTTCTTAGAGCGCTTCTGACGTATGAATGCTATCCTCTCCATAGCTACTTACGGTTGCGGTGGATGCCTCCACCAGATCCAGCCGCTTACACCGTAAAACCCCACCATTGCCCAGGCGAAATTCCATTCGATCACGTTTTTGGCTTCGTACTCGAACGCGGGCAGAGTGATATCCACCGCCAGGGATACCGCGCCCCACAACCACTGAATTGACACCAGGGCAAACTGCCAGCGAACCGGGGTAATGATTTCGGCCGGGAGTCGATTCCGAGCGCTGAACAGCGACTGCACGCAAATCAACTGGGCCAGTAAAGCAAAGGCGAAATGGAAAATGATGCCGGTGCGGCGCATGAACTCGTAGAAACCACTCCCGGTCCCGAGATAGTTTGTATACAGCACCAGCGCCAGGGCGGAAATGATACCGAGCCAGAGTGCGGCGGTGTGTCGGCGGCGTGGGCCTATGCGCTGGTTCAACCACTGCCACTGAAGCAGCCAGTAAAGCACCAGCAGCATGCTGAGTGGCATCATCAGGCCGCGAAACAGGAAAATGGCATCGCCGCTTCGGGCCGCCCGGCTGATGGAGGTGCAGCCGTCGAGGAAGGGATTGCATGCCGGTGCGGCCTGTTGGTACAGCGCGATGCTGTAGGCACCGGTAACGGCCAGTAGTGGTATCAGGCAATTGAGCCAGGCCAGAATGGATGCAGATCGACGCACAATACCTCCTGATACTTTTCACCGCTTGCGAACCAGACCACAAAAACAGAAGGTCGCGTTGGCAGCGTCCAGAACTTCTTATAGTCTACGGCCAACTATTCGCAATACAACAATAATAGAGGTCATGGAACGTGTCCAAACGCAGGCAGACCAACCCCCAACAAACATCTCCCAACGCGACGCTCGGTCATCCGCCGTTGACCCGGATGGATCGGTGGCTGTTTTATGTCACCGCCAGTCTCACTGGCGCGACCGTCATGATGATCGAGCTGCTCGGTACGCGCATTATCGGCCCTTACTACGGGGTCAGCATGATTGTCTGGTCGTCGCTGCTGTCCACCGCCTTACTGGCGCTCTCGGTGGGCTACCTGGTGGGTGGACGTCTTGCCGACACCGCACCCTGGTTGCGGCTGTCCCACATCCTTCTGGTGACGGCGGTGCTGATTGGGGTGATTCCCTTGTTGAGCAAGCCGGTGCAGCTCGCCAGTAATGGCTTTGGACTGCGGGGTGGGGCGCTGCTCAGTGCGCTGATCCTGTTTACCCCCTGTCTGCTGACATTGGGAATGGTGGGCCCGTATGTCATCAAGACTGTCACCCAGGGCCTTGAGCGGGTGGGGCGAACCGCCGGGACGGTTTACGCGATCAGTACGCTGGGCAGTGTACTGGGCACGCTCTTTCTCGGGTTTTTTCTGTTGCCGCTGTTTGGAACCGAGGCCATCGTGGTCAGCCTGAGTTTGCTGATGCTGATCATGGCGTTTGTATTGGCACTCTATGAGCGTCAGCGCTTGAGGTCCGGGCATTCGCTGCTGGTCTGGGGCGTGTCCACGGCGGTGTTGGCGGCGGTGCTCTTGCTGGGGGTTGGCACTTCGATTGGTGAGCGGGATTACCCCGGCTCGGACGTCGTCTTCGAAGCGGAAACCCATTACGGCTGGGTCCGGGTCATTGATCAGCCGGAGCGCGGTATACGCTGGCTGATGTCGGGTGGCTCGACGATTGGTGCAGAAGATATGGAGACCGGGGTGGGCCTTCTGGGGTATCAGCAGGTTGTTGGTCAACTGCCCCGGTTTCATCCGGCCGGGGACTCGGCGCTGCTGGTGGGCCTGGGCAGTGGCCACCTGGTCAATACCTACGCCCGCTTCGGTGTACGCACCGACGCCATTGAAATTGACCCGGCGGTGGCTCATGCCGCGCAACAATACTTCAGCTTTGAACCGACGGGCGAGGTCGTGGTGGGCGATGCGCGCTATCGGATACAGCAACTTGAACGACGCTATGACCTGATTGTGCACGACTGCTTTACCGGCGGCGCTGAGCCGATTCATCTGTTGAGTCTCGAAATGTTCCAGACGCTGAAAGCCCGCCTGAAGCCCGGTGGTGTGTTGGCGCTGAATTTTGTCGGCCTGACCCACGATGGGGAACGCACCCCGGTGGAGGCCGTCGCCAATACCCTGGATCAGGTATTCGAACACCGCCGTACCTTTGTGTCCTCGCCGGAGGCAAGCTTCAATGATTTCGTGTTCGTGGTGTCGGACGACCCTCTGGAACTCAGTGGCCCCGCAGCGTCTCGCCAGTGGTTGCAGGCCCGGGAGGTGAGCGTTACGGGCGATACAGAGCTGGTGATTACGGATGACTTCAACCCTCTGGAAACACTGCATATTGCCAAGGCGGAGTACTACCGGGATCTGTTGATTGACCGGGTGGGTGAGTCAGTGTTGTTTTATTGAGCTACAATGGGTCTCCTTCACCGTGCCGGAGTCGTTGTTATGGCGGTCGTCGATAAACCTTTCTCTCAAGCCTGCGAGAACAATAAACAGCCCATACTGTCGGTGCTTGCACCGCGTTTCGCCACCCTGCGTCATGTGCTTGAAATCGGTACCGGTACCGGCCAGCATGCGGTCTATTTCGCTGCGGCCATGCCGCATTTGACGTGGCAGACCAGTGATCTGCCCGAGCATCATGAGGGCATTCAGGCCTGGCTGGCGGATTATTTCGGCAGCAATCTGAAACCACCACTGGTACTCGACGCCGCGCAGTCCCCCTGGCCGATCGAGCAGACCGATGCGGTATTTACCTCCAACACCTTCCACATCATGCCCTGGGAGGCGGTGCTCTCCCTGTTGGACGGGTGCGCGCGAATTCTGCCTCCTGGCGGCCTGTTGGTGGTTTACGGCCCCTTCAATGAACAGGGTGCGTTCACCAGCGACAGCAACGCCGAGTTTGATCAGTGGCTGAAAACCCAGGCGCCACACCGGGGCATCCGCAATCGACAGACGGTTGCCGAAGAAGCCGGGCAACGCGGACTGGAACTGACCGAAACCCTTGAGCTGCCCGCCAACAATCGCTGCCTGGTATTTGTGCGTCAGTAACACGATTGAGATCAGTGATTGATTAATGCCAGTGATGGTTTAATGCCGATGGTGGTTTAATGAAAGTCCCTGGACCGGGTGGACAGGGCATCCAGACGGTGGCTGAGATCTTCCAGGCGACCGGCGATCACGTGAGTGACTTCACCTTCCCGCTCCAGAATCCCGTGGACTTTCAATAGCCGGGCGGTCAGGTAGGCCTGTTTTTGGGCGCGGGCCGTTGCCAGCCAGACCACGACATTGCTGTTGCCGGTATCGTCTTCCAGGGTGATGAAGGTGACTCCGGCGGCGGTGCCCGGACTCTGTCGCCCGGTTACCACACCGGCGACGGCCACCATGGACTTGTGCTCCCGGGTGCACAAGTCCTTGGCCCGGGTAAAGCGACCGATAGCGCCAGCCTCATCCAGAAGAGTGATCGGATGACGATTCAGGGTCAGCCCGGTGCTTGCATAATCCTCCACCAGGTTGTCCAGCTCACTTGGGGCTGTCAGATAGTCCGCCTCGGGTTCGGCCGCCTTGTCTGGTTCATCAAGATGGGCAAACAAAGGCAGTGAATGACTCTGGTCCATCAGTGCCCAGCGGGTCTGGTAGCGGTTGTCACTGAGGTCATGCAGGGCATTGGCACTGGCCAGCGCTTCGAGGTCCCGCTGACTGAAACCGTCGGCTTTCAGTTGCGACACCTGTTGAAAACGGCGTTCTTCGCTCTGGCGGGGCTGTGCCACAAGCTGAGTCATGCCAGCCTCAGAGAGGCCTTTGACCAATCGGAAACCGAGCCGAATGGCCCAACCCTGATCGGTCTTTTCCAGGCCGTGATCCCGCTCCGAACGATTCACACAGACCGGTCGCACCTCCAACCCGTGACGGCGGGCGTCCTGGATCAACTGCGACGGTGAATAGAAGCCCATGGGGTGGCTGTTCAGCAGTGCAGTGTAGAACGCTTCGGGGTAGTGGTGTTTGAGCCACGCCGAGGCATAGGCGAGTAGGGCAAAGCTGGCGGAGTGGGATTCGGGAAAACCGTATTCGCCAAAGCCGCAAATCTGTTGATAGATACGCTCCGCGTACTCGCTGGTGTAGCCCCGGGCCACCATGCCATCGACCAGTTTGTCGTGAAACTTTTCCAGCTCACCGGTTTTCTTCCAGGCCGCCATGGCGCGCCGCAACTGATCGGCTTCCCCGCCGGTGAATCCGGCGGCCACCATGGCCAGTTGGATGACCTGCTCCTGAAAAATCGGTACCCCCAGAGTGCGCTCCAGAACGCCTCTGACTTCCTCGGAGGGGTAGTCCACGCCCTCTTCTTTATTGCGGCGTTTCAGATAGGGGTGGACCATGCCGCCCTGAATCGGACCGGGCCGGACAATGGCAATCTGGATCACCAGATCGTAATAGCAGGCCGGCCTCAGGCGTGGCAGCATGGACATCTGAGCCCGGGATTCAATCTGAAACAGTCCCACCGTATCGGCTTTCTGAATCAACCGGTAAACCGCCGGGTCGTCCATGGCGCCGGTCAGCTCGGAAAGGCTCAGTGAGCGGCCCCAGTGCTGGCGGACCAGATCAAAACTTTTACGCAGGGCGGTGAGCATACCCAATGCCAGAACATCCACCTTCAGCAGTCCGAGGGTTTCAATGTCATCTTTGTCCCACTGGATGACCGTGCGCTCGGTCATGGCGGCATTTTCGATGGGGACCAGTTCGTAGAGCGGGCCTGAGGAAATGACAAAGCCCCCCACATGTTGCGACAGGTGGCGGGGAAAACCGCGCAGCTCATTGACCAGCTGCACCAGTTGCTGGGCGGTTCCGGACTCCGGGTCCAGGCCAATATCGCTTACCTGCTGCTCCCACTGGCTGTCCCGGTCCCGCCGGTTGATGTTGCGAATCAGGAAGTCCAGGTGGGATTCGCCGATACCGAGTGCCTTGCCCACATCCCGCAGGGCACTTTTGAACCGGTAGCGGATAACGGTAGCGGCCAGGGCTGCCCGGGGGCGCCCGTATTTTTCATAGATGTACTGGATCACTTCTTCGCGCCGTTCGTGTTCGAAGTCCACATCAATGTCCGGCGGTTCATTGCGCTCTTTGGACAGAAAACGCTCAAACAGAACTTTGATGTGCCTCGGGTCGACAGCGGTGATTTCCAGGCAGTAACAGACCACCGAGTTGGCGGCTGAGCCCCGCCCCTGATACAGAATACCGCGACTTTGAGCGAAGACGACCAGGTCGTGGATGGTCAGGAAGAAGTGCGCGTAGCCGAGGCTGTCGATCAGATCCAGTTCCTTGTCGATCGTCGCTCGGACCGTTTCGTCGGGCCCTTCGGGAAACCGTTTCTGAACGCCCTGTTCGACCAGCTCACACAGATAAGAGAAGGGCGTTTGCCCCGGGGGGACGAGTTCCGCCGGGTACTCGTAACGCAGCTCGCCCAGATCAAAGGTNCAGCGCTCGGCGATATGGCAGGTTTCGGCCAGCCACTCGGGCTTGAACAGTTTNTCCAGTTTGGCGTGACTGCGCAGGCTCCGTTCGGCATTGGGGCAGAGCTTGCGGCCGGCCTTGGCAACGGTGGTGCCCAGCCGAATGGCGGTGAGCACCTGTTGTAGGGGCAGNCGCTCGGCCCGGTGCATCAGCACNTCACCGCAGGCGCACAAGGGCANAGCCAGATCCTGACCNAGCTGCTCGCAGTGNGCNATCATCCGGTGCTCCCGGTGCGTCAGGTGGCGCCGCACGCCCANCCAGAGNCGNCNCTCGTGGTGTTTTTTCAGCCACTGGCCCCAGCGCTGNTCCANTGTNCNNTCNCCGCANGGCAGCCATAACAACAANCCGTGCTGGATGGATTTCAGNTCCCACTTCTCCAGTTGGTACTGNCCNTTGGGGCTNCGCCGNCGGGCGTTACTGANGATCCGGCAAAGCTCGGCATAGGCCTGGCGGGTCGGGCAGAGCAGCACCAGNTCCANNCNGGGNGGCAGGCGCANCCGNNTGCCGACGATCAGGCGGGTCTNTGAGCCCAGCCGACGGTGCTCGGCGTAGGCNCGCACCACNCCGGCCACCGANCACTCGTCGGTCAGCGCCAGGGCCCGGTANCCCAGTTCGTCGGCCCGGTTCATCAGCTCTTCGGGNTGGGAGGCGCCTTCCAGAAAGGAGAAATTACTCTGGCAGACGAGTTCNGCATAACTCATGATNGCNCTTCAACTAAATACTGTTTNTATGTACAGTAATTGGATGCNNAAAGAGATGCAAGTGNTTCAGTGACTNGGCCTAGCCGCCGGCGTGGGAATGTAAGATTCTGTAACAACCGTGTACCTTTNNGGCGCCTCTGTTGTAAGCTTTGCCCCACATCTAAAGAGCCCACCCCCGCGTATCCGTTCGGCTACAGGGTTCAACAGATCTTTTCCAGGGTTTCACTGAATGCTCCGGTGCCGGCAAACCAGGTTCCGGGACAGACTACGTTTCAGAGTTCAGATACCTTCGCGACGCGCGATTCAGGAGTAGAGGGAGCACACGCATGACCAAGCGAATGACCATAATGCTGGTGGCCGTTGCCGTTGTTTTCGGCGGCATTTTCGGTTTCAAGGCGTTCATGAATACCATGATTGGTAACTTCATCGATAACATGCCGGAGCAGCCTGCCAGCATCACCGCAACGGAGGCAAGCCAGCAGCGCTGGGCTCAGGAGACCACCGCCGTGGGCAGTTTCCGCGCCGTCAATGGCGCCCAGNTGACCACCGAGGCGAGCGGCATTGTCACNGAAATTCATTTTGAAAACGGCGATCGTGTGACNNAAGGGCAGCGTCTGGTGTCNCTGGACATCGAGGCGGACGAAGCCGATCTGCGCAGCCTNAANGCCGCCGAAAAGCTCGCCTCCATGGAGCTGGAGCGNTACCAGCGGTTGTTCAATGAAGGCAACAGCTCCAAGTCCGANCTGCAGCGTCGTGAAAGTGAAGCCGCGCAGGCCACCGCCGCNGTCAAGGCGCAAGANGCCCGCATTCGNCAGAAAACCATTCGCGCGCCGTTCGATGGCGTCTCCGGTATCCGTCAGGTCAACATCGGTCAGTACGTGTCACCCGGNAGTCCGGTGGTGGCGGTACAGGCGCTGGATCCGATTTACCTGAACTTCGATCTGCCCGAGCGTCAGTTGGCGTCCGTGACCGAAGGGATGCCGGTCAGGGTNCGCGTGGATGCCTATGGNGAGGCAATGTTCGAGGGCGAAGTGACGGCCATTGAGCCGGGTGTGAATGANTCCACCCGCACCTTTACCGTGCAGGCCACTCTGGAGAACCCGGACCAACAGTTGCGCCCGGGCATGTTCGGGCGGGTAACCCTGACGNTGGGTGAACCGCAGGATCTGNTTGTGGTGCCACAAACNGCCATCCAGTTTGATCCCTACGGCAATTCCGTTTTTGTACTGAATGAAAACGAAGAGGACGAGCTGCGCGTAACCCGTCGGTTTGTTCGTACCGGCNATCGGCGAGGGGACCTGATTGCGGTCCTGGATGGNCTGGANGAGGGCGAGCGCATTGCCACTTCCGGCCTGCTCAAGCTGCGCAACAACGGACTGGTGGAAGTCAATGACGACCCCAGTGTTCAGCCGACCAGTGAGCTGGAACCGACGCCGGCGAACCAGTAGCGCCTGAGGCCTTAAGGAGAACAATTTATGCGGTTTACTGACGTCTTTATCCGTAAGCCAGTNNTGGCGACGGTGGTCAGCCTGTTTATTCTGCTGCTGGGCGCGCGCGCGGGCATGGACATGAACGTGCGCCAATTCCCCGAAATCCAGAANGCCGTGGTGACGGTGAGCACCGCCTATATTGGTGCCGATGCCGATCTGATNCAGGGGTTCATNACCAANCCCATGGAGCGGGAAGTGGCCGCCGCGGAAGGCATTGACTACGTGCAGTCCACCTCCAGTGCGGGCATGAGTACCGTGCAGGCNTACCTGCGNCTGGACTATGACCCCAATGAGGCGCTGACCCAGATTGCCGCCCAGGTCAACGCNCTGCGTTCCGACCTNCCGGAAGAAGCGGAAGATCCCGTGGTCAACCTGGCGGTGGGGCAGANCACGGCNGCCATGTATCTGTCGTTTTACAGTGANCTNCTCAANAACAACCAGATCACCGACTATCTGGTCCGGGTCGTGGAGCCGCAACTGNCCACCATTCCCGGGGTCCAGCGGGCCCAGATTCTCGGGGCCAGNACCTTTGCCATGCGCATCTGGNTGGANCCGGAGCGGATGGCNTCNNTGGGCGTGACCGGNTCCGATGTCATGGGCGCNCTGCGGTCCAATAACGTCCTGGCGGCGCTGGGGCGCACNAAAGGCCAAATGGTGGCCATTGATCTGAACGCCGGTACNGACCTGCGNANTGCCGATGAGTTTGAGGANCTGGTGGTNCGCNCGGAANACGGTGCNCTGGTGCGNTTNCGGGATGTGGCCGAGGTNGAGCTNGGGGCGGAGAACTACGATACCTCCGTGACCTTCAACGGCCTGGCCGCGACCTTNATGGGNATTGAAATNTCCCCGGATGCCAACGCCCTGGATGTGATNGCCGAGGTGCGCGAGGTCTGGAACCGGGACATTATCCCGGAGCTGCCCGAGGGGCTGGAAGCGGATATCCCCTACGACTCCACCGAGTACATTGAAAGCGCCATTGACGAGGTGGTGCTGACCATCATCCTCGCCCTGATCNTCGTGATTCTGGTGATTTATGCCTTCCTCGGGTCGGTGCGCAGCGTGATCGTACCCGCCGTGGCGGTTCCGCTGTCGCTGGTGGGTACCTTCTTTCTGATGTGGATCTTCGGTTTTTCCATCAACCTGCTGACCCTGTTGGCCATGGTCCTGGCCATCGGAATTGTGGTGGACGATGCCATCATCATGCTGGAAAACATTCAGCGGCATGTGGAAGAAGGCATGTCCCGCCTGGAGGCGTCACTGCTCGGGGCCCGACAGCTGGCCTGGCCGATTATTGCCATGTCCACCACACTGGTGGCGGTATTCATTCCGCTGGGCTTTATCGGCGGTCTGACCGGGGTACTGTTTGTCGAATTCGCCTTTACCCTGGCGGCCACGGTGGTGCTGTCCGGTGTGGTCGCACTGACGCTGTCGCCCATGATGTGTTCGCGCATNNTGCGCTCGCGCAGCCACGGTGGCCCCCGGCCCAAGTTTGAAGTCTGGCTGGACGATCATTTCGACCGGCTGCGTCAGGGCTACCAGCGCTGGTTGCACGGTACGCTCAATACCACGCCGGTAGTGCTGGTGTTTGCGCTGATTATTCTGGTGTCCTGTTACTTTCTGTTTGTCTCCAGTAATACCGAACTGGAGCCACCGGAGGACCAGGGTTTTGTGTTCACCATCGCTACGGGTGACGCCTATGGCACCCTGGATTACACCGAGCGCAATACCGAATACATGAACCAGCTGCGTGAGCAGATTCCGGAACTGGAGAAAATGTTCATCATTAACGGGATGAACGGCTCCAACACCGCCGGTGCCGGTATGGTGTTGGCACCCTGGGACCGACGCGAGCGCACCACCCAAGAAATTCTCGAGAATGAAATCCAGCCGTTCATGTCCAAGATCCCGGGGCTGGATGTGTTTGCCATTGTCCCGCCGTCGCTGCCGTCTCCGGGTGGCGGTGGTGCGCCGATCGAGTTTGTCATTGGCACCACTCAGCCCTATGCGGTGCTGGATGAAGTGGCGGATGAGGTGCTCTCTCAAGCCCGGGAGAGTGGACGCTTTATTTTCGTCGACAGCGATCTGCGCATCGATCGCCCCCGGCAAACCGTGCAGATCGATCGGGAAAAAGCCGCTCTGATGGGCGTCAGTATGCAACAGGCGGCGGCCGATCTGGGCAGCATGACCGGGGGTGGCTACGCCGGGCGCTTCTCGTTGGAAAACCGCTCTTACCGGGTGATTCCTCAGGTTGAGCGCACCGAGCGCTTGAATCCGGAGCAGTTGGAGGACTATTACACCCGTAACATGAGCGGTGAGCTGGTGCCCATGTCGTCACTGGTCACGCTGGAAGAGTCTGTTCAGCCCCGTTCGCTGACCGGCTTCCAGCAGTTGAACTCCGTCACCATCTCCGGCGTTCCGCGCCCCGGTGTGCCCCTCGGGCAGGCCCTTGCCACGCTGGATGAGATTGCCGCAGAGGTACTNCCGGCGGGCTTCAGTGTCGANTACTCCGGNCAGTCCCGGCAGTTGAAGAACGAGGGGCAGCAGTTGGTGATGACGTTCTTCTTTGCCCTGCTGGTGATTTTCCTGGTGTTGGCGGCCCAGTTCGAGTCGTTCCGCAACAGTGTCATCATCATGGTGACGGTGCCGATGAGTATTTGTGGTGCGCTGATCTTCATCAGCCTGGGACTGACCAGCATCAACATCTACACCCAGGTGGGTTTGCTGGCGCTGATCGGGCTGATTGCCAAGCACGGTATTCTGATCGTGGAGTTCGCNAACAAGCTGCAGGAAGAAGGGCGCAGCAAACGCGAGGCCATTGAAGAGGCCACCGCCATTCGTCTTCGCCCGATTCTGATGACCACGGCCGCAACCGTGTTGGGCATGGTGCCGCTGTTGATCGCCACCGGTGCCGGCTCGGCCTCCCGCTACGCCATGGGGCTGGTGATTGCCAGCGGTATGACTATCGGTACGCTGTTCACCTTGTTTGTGGTGCCGGCGGTCTACCTGTGGCTGGCCCGGGATTATCACTCGAAGGACGCCAAATCCGCCTGATAGGGTGGTCGGCAACCGGTTCAGGGGGCGATGCCCCTAGAACCGGTGGCCGCCTCTCACGATTACGCAAAATACCCCTGTAAAAACCATCCCGGACGGTTCGGTTCCCGAAACGCCCAGCACCATTGCCCCTGGGCATTGCGCACAATGTAATAGTCCCGGACCTGGGGCTCACCGTCCCACCATCCGGTGGTAATCCGCTCGGGCCCCTCGATGATTTCAAGGGGCTGCGAGTACACCTTTGGATCCGCTAACAGAAAAGCCGGGCGCAAGGCCGGAGGCGCGGGTTGAGCTGCGTCGTCGGTGCGTCGGGCGGAGGGGGTCTTCGACGACCCAAGGGGACAGGACTCGATATTGGCGCGCAGCGGCCTGAAATCTTCCGCCACCGTCAGGCTCCGGACCCGGTCGGCTCCCAGCCTTGCCTGAAGCAGGGCCACCAGTTGAGGGGGCGTCATCGCCGCGCCGTGCCGCTCATCGAGCAGGTCTTCGGATTGGGCTGGGCGGGGCAGCAGCGTGCGAGCGGTCAGGGTCAAACCACAGACGGGAGCTTCCAGAGGGTGGCGCTCCAGGGTCAGTTGGACCAGGGGTTGCCAGCGCTCTGCCCGGGATTCGCCCCGGGCGGCACCGATGGTCAGCGACAGTGGATCCTGGTTGCGCAGCTGCAGCGCCAGTTCAATTCGCTCGACCACCCGGTCCCGGTGATGGAGGAAGGCTTCCAGCTCGTCGAGCAGCCGCTCAACCCAAGGAGCCAACTGGTCGCTGGATTCCAGTTCGCTGGGAAGCTCCCGGTGCTGACGGAAGTAGTCCGGCGGCTGATAAAAGGGCAGGGGGTGCGGCAAGTGGCCGACGAGTCGATTCACATACTCGGCCAGTGGTCGGTCAAAGCGACGGGACAGATCCTTGGGGGGAATGGCCAACAAGCCATCCAGGGTTTTGATACCGAGCCGTTGTAGATGGGTCTGAGTCTGTTCTGGCAGTCCGGTAGCGCTGAGCGGGCAGCGCCGGATGGCCTGCCGGAGCCTGTCCGGGCATGGGTCCAGCGGCACTTCCGGTGAATGAGCCAACAGCTTGGCGGCCAGCGGGGTAAAACCGGAAGCCACCTGCATCGACAGCTTTCGGCAGCTCAAAAAATGCTTTATTTTTTTGCAATAGTTGTCGAATCCATTATGGTATTTAACCATCCTTGAGGCCCCAAGCCAGATCCCACAGGGAGGGTCCAGCGATATGTCCCCCGAGATATCGTATAGCCCGTGAGCCAGCTCCTCCAGACGGCGGATTTCAAGGACGCTCTGGTACGGCAGTAATTGTACGTCCCGGCAGAGCGCTGCGGCGGTTGCCAGGCCCATTCCCAGGGTAATGCCTTCCCGGGAAGCCGGTTCATTCATCTGCACCACCCGAGTGTCCCGCTCATCCACAACCGCCACCGGGCCAGGATCGTCCGGCGCCTGGGTATCCAGTTGCAGTCGAGGCAGCCAGAGGTAGAGCCAGAGCATTTCAGATAGCCCCGGCACCGGGTTGGACTTGGGGGTTTGAGGGTGCCCGACCCGAATGAACCTGGGGGCGGGTCAGCTCTGGCCAGTGTTCTGTCATGATGACTGTGAAGGGAGCCAGTGGCCGCCCTTGCCGGCGGCGACGCACCTCGACCCGGACACCCTGCGCCGCCGGACTCAGCACCAAGTGCAAGTCGATGGGTAACTGGGGCAAGTCCAACGCCGGGGGCGCAAACAGAAACAGGGTCGACTGGCCAGCACGGGCGGCCAGTTGCAGCCGGCGGGCCTGGATGGTCTGCAATCGCTGCGTCAGCCACAGACAACTGCTGTCACAACTGCCACTTTTCAGGCTCTGCTCGGTTGCCCAGAGCGCAGCTTGTGTGCTGTCGGGGTGCAGAACCAGCAGCTTCTCCTGTGCCACACCACCACCGAGCCAGGCTTCCACCCCGATCCGGTAAGGCGGGGTAATCAGTACCGTCAGTCGGGATTGTTGCTCCATGGACGGCCACAGGAGTCGCAGTTCACCAATGCCTGGGGGCGTTTGAATCATGACTACCCCGGCACCGGGCAGCCCGCCCAGTCGGGCATCCAGCTCTGGCCAACCGCTGGCCCGCGCTTCCAGCGGGCGGGCGGCGTCGCGTCCGCGCCAGACCAGGCGTCGTTGCTTGAGTTGCTCCAGATCGGGATTCAAGGATACCTCACAGATAAAAATATACTGTATATAAAAACAGTATAGGCTCGGCAGGGCCGAACTGTAAACCATCGGGGCGGCTGAGAATCCACTATGAGTCTGTTAGGATGCGGCTTTCTGAACAGCACACCAAACCAATTACAGGAGCCTCGTTGAATGAAGCCGTTACTGGGTCACTTATTGTGGATCTCATCGCTACTGATGCCAGCCGCTGCATTGGCCGTCGCGACTCCCGGTGATCCAGCGCCGGCATTCCGTGCTAACGATGCCGCCGGCCAGTCCCATACGCTCACCGACTATATCGGCAATTGGATTGTGCTGGAGTGGTTTCATCCGGGGTGTGGAGCGGTTGAAAACCATTATGACAGTGGCAACTTGCCCCGTTTGCAGGAGCGCTACCGAGAGCAGGGGGTCAAATGGCTCACCATCATCTCCTCGGCGCCAGGGCCAGACAATGTGATTGAAGCCGAAGAAGCGTTGGCACTGGAGGATACCCACGACTTGCGATCCAGTGCGCCGGTGCTGTTGGATGACACCAGTGTGGTCGCGAGGGCCTATGGTGTGAGTAAAGCACCACAGATTTATATCATTGATCCACATGGCACCCTGGTATATAGCGGTGCTCCGGATGACAGCGATGGCGCAAGCCCGGAAGCCATTGAAGCCGCCACGAGTCATATTGAGGCCGCTCTGGAAGCCGGTCTGGCAGGGGAAGCGGTTGAAACGCCCCGTACAGAGGCCTATGGTTGCGAGCTGGATCTGGACATTTGATGCCAATAAAGCCCGCCCGTGGGGTCAGAGTGCCATTTCGGTTATAATGGTCGGCCGAACATTCAAGTCAACGAGGAGCTTCTATGAAAATTGTACGTGTGCAAGACATTATCGGTAGTGAACGCGAAGTCAGCGCACAGCAGTGGACCAGCCGTCGTCTGTTGTTGAAAAAGGACGGAATGGGTTTCTCCTTTCATGAAACCATCATCAAGGCAGGCTCCGAGCACACGTTCTGGTACAAGCACCATCTGGAAGCGGTTTACTGTGTGGCCGGCAATGGCTCCATTACTGATCTGGCCACGGGCGAAACCCATGAAATCACCGATGGCACCCTGTACGCGCTGGATAAGCACGACAAGCACATCCTGCGTGGTGGCACTGAAGATATGCGCCTGATCTGCACCTTCAACCCGCCGGTCACCGGTCGTGAAGTGCACGACGAAGACGGCGCCTACCTGCCCGATACCAGCGAAGACTGAAATATTGTCCGGGGTGGGCACGGCCCGCCCCGACTCCTCTCCGGCCGTTCCCGCGCCGGTACCCCGTCAATCCGGTGTTACTCTGAGTACTTTCCCCTCCGGACTGTCCGTCAAAAGATACACGGCCCCGTCCGGGCCGACCCGAACGTCCCGAATGCGTGCTTTCAGCTCGCCAAACAGCGGCGCCTGTTCCGTGATCACTCCATCGGTGAACGTCAGACGGTGCACTTGCCGTGACGCCAGGCCACCCACCAGTAAGCTGCCCTCCCACTCGGGAAATAAGGTGCCGGTATAACGCGTCAAGCCCGAAGGCGCGATGGATGGCGTCCAGTGCCAGAGCGGCGGGCGTATGCCGGGCCACTGTTTGTAGGGTGAGACCCGCGCTCCGGTGTAATCCAGCCCATGGGTCACCGCCGGCCAGCCGTAGTTTCCCCCGGGCGCCAATATATTGAGTTCATCGCCACCTTTGGGGCCGTGCTCATGGCTGAACAGCGTGCCGGAGGTGGCATCAAAGAACAGCCCCTGCACATTGCGGTGCCCCAGGGTGTAGAGCTCCGGGGCGGCCCCTGTCTGACTCCGAAACGGGTTGTCGGCCGGCACCGAACCGTCGGGGTTGAGCCGCACGGTACCGCCCAGGTGATTGCTCACATTTTGCGCCTGTTCGCGATAGTCAAAGCCGTCACCCAGGGTCATAACCAGGGTGCCATCGTCCAGCCAGGCCAGGCGGCCACCGAAGTGGGCGGATGCGGTTTTGGCGGGCCGGGTCCGGAAAATTTCCTCGANNTCNCGCAGNGCNGAATCCTGCCACCGGGCACGGGCCAGGCAGGTATGGTTGGCNNTGTNNNTGCCGCAGGCNTAGCTCANATANAGNCGGCGACTGCGNTCGAANTCATTNGCCAGNAGNACGTNAAACAATCCGGATTGACCCTGGGCATAGACCTCGGGAACGCCNGAAATNGGGGCGTGCANATGACCCTGAGNGTCGATATGGCGCANTCGCNCCGGGCGCTCAGTCACCAGCAGCCCNCCTTCCGGGAGAAACGCCACGGACCAGGGATGTTCGAGGCCCTCGGCAACCGTTTCNATNCGGTANTNTGCCGANTCACTGGNTGAGGNGGGNTCGGNAAGNANNCCGANCGNACCGACAAGCACAAGGACTGCNGATGNGGCCAGGGGNGNTCGTACCGGNCGGGTCGANCGGTNGGGGCNCCAGCGGGCAAACAGCCAGCCGGCCAGTGCGGCGCAGGCCAGCAAAGCGAGAGTACCCGAAGCAGACCGGGTGGCCGCAATCAATGTCGGCATGGGCGCAAGNGCATCGACCAGTTTCAGGGTGACCGCCAGTCCCAGAGCCGCGCCCAGAGCACAAAGCAGGGGGTGCCAGAGGGGNGAAAGCCAGCGATTGATCAGTAGGGCGANGGGTTGTGANACCAGAAAACTGCCGCCAAACAGTGCGGCGAATACCGGACCAAAGAACAGCAGATCCTGNGCGCTGGTCACCAGGCGCACATCCAGCGGAACGGGAAAGCCCATGGATTGAATGGCCAGCAGATTGANTTGCGTTTGAANCAGACTGCCCAGCAGTGTNCCCACNAGCAGGGCCGCGATAAACGCGAGCAGCCATCTGGACCAGGAAGGGAGTGATGTTGGCATGGTCACCTCTGTGCAATGAAGCCGAGAGTGTACCATTCAGGNGTTCTGCTTTTTATCCTCCAGCGCCANCTCATAAANCCGCTCGTACTCGGCGGCGCTTCTGTCCCAGGAGTANTCGCCACTCATGGCATTGCGCTGNCGTTGTTGCCAGGCCTCGGGGTCCTGANANAGNGCGAGNGCACGCTTGAGCGCAACGCGCANGGCGTCGACAGTCGCGGGCNCGAANCAGAAGCCATTGNCCGTNAGCGGGTCGTCNCCATCAATCACGGTATCTTTCAGTCCNCCCACGGCGTGCACCAGGGGCAGGGTGCCATACCGCAGGCTGTACATCTGGTTNAGCCCGCAGGGTTCAAACAGGGAGGGCATCAGAAACACATCGACACCGGCTTCAATNCGGTGCGCCAGGGTTTCGTTGTAACCGAGNGTGACCGACAGCTGTTCGGGGTAATCTTTNGCNANCGCGGCAAANGCCTGCTCATAGGCTTTGACGCCCGAGCCCANCAGGGCNATCTGCACATCGCCCCGGGCCAACAGCTCCGGCAGGGTTGCCAGCAGCAGGTCCAGTCCTTTCTGTTCCACCAGGCGTCCAATAAAGCCCAGCAGNAANGTATCCGGCTTGTCNGCCAACCCCANCTCGGNNCACAAGGCCTTTTTATTNTCGGCCTTTNGGGCCAGTCNCCGTCGNTCGTAAGGCGCGGNGAGANNNGCNTCCCGGGCGGGGTTCCACTCCTGGGTATCGATGCCATTGATAATNCCNCTCAAAACTTCCNGCCGGGCTCGCAAGAGGCCGTCGAGGCCGCAGCCCAGCTCGGGNGTCTGGATCTCCTGAGCATAGCTGGGACTGACGGTGGTCAGCCGNTGGGCGAANACCANCCCGGCCTTGATAAACGACAGTTGTCCGTAAAATTCCAGAAAGTCCGGTTGCCANANCCAGGGNTCCAACCCAAGCNGGTGCATTGNCTGGTAATCAAACAACCCGTGATANGCGAGGTTGTGAATGGTGAANACCGTGGCGGGCGCNGACGCNTCCCGCGCCAGCAGCTGGCAGACCATCCCGCCCTGCCAGTCATTGGCGTGCACCAGATCGGCCTTCCAGTTGATCCCGGCCCGGCCCATGGCCAGTTCGGNGGCAGCNCGGCAGAGGGTATAAAAGCGCTGGTCATTGTCCGGCCANTCGACGCCCTCCGGCGTCACATAGGGNTTACCCTCNCGCTCNGAAAAGGCCGGAATATCCACCANCCANACCGTTACCCGGGTGCCNGGCAGACGNGTCTGCCAGAGTTTCACCGGGGTTCCGTCAAGNTCGATCTGTCCGCGNGAGNTGAGNGGTGGCGCCTTGTCGTNCGAGCGCAANCNGGCGAGNACAGATTGATACGCGGGTANNACCAGGCGCAGCGANTGNCCCCGTTTNATCAGNGCGCGNGGCAGGGCNCCGGCNACGTCGGCAAGCCCGCCGGTTTTGATCAGGGGGAAGGCCTCGCTGGCCAGAAACAGAATATTCATGTCCGGTCGATATCGAGAATGATGGCGCCCAGCGGCGGCAGGGTCAGTTCAATGGAGTAGGGNCGNTTCATCCACGGGCGATCTTCGGTTTCCAGCGGCAGAGGGTTACCGACATTGCTCCCGCCGTAGTAGGTGGAGTCCGAATTGAANACTTCCCGGTANCGNCCCGCGCTGGGNACGCCGAGGCGATAGCCNTCCCGNGGCGTCGGCGTGAAATTCAGGATGACCACGAGAAAGCCATCGTCGCTCGCCCGNAGGTAACTGATGACNGACTGGGGACTGTCGTGACAATCNATCCACTCGAANCCGTCGCTGCGGAAGCTGCGCTGGTGCAACTCGGTGCGGGTTTTATAAAGNTGGTTCAGATCGGACAGGGCCGTTTTTACGCCCTGNTGGGGTTCAAGGTCCAGTAACAACCAGTCCAGCTCACCGTGNTGGGCCCACTCTTTCCANTGNCCNAACTCGCAACCCATGAACAGCAGTTTGGTGCCCGGGTAGGTCCATTGATAGGCGTAGAGCAGACGCAGGTTNGCAAAGCGCTGCCAGTCATCGCCGGGCATTTTGGTNAGCATNCTGCCTTTGCCATGGACCACTTCGTCATGGGANAACGGCAGCATGAAATTTTCGGTNAACGCGTAAATCAGCCCGAAGGTCANTTGGTCNTGATGGTAGTGACGATAGATCGGATCACGGCTCATGTAGAGNAGGGTGTCGTGCATCCAGCCCATGTTCCACTTCATGGAAAAACCCAGTCCNCCCACCCAGGTNGGGCGTGTGACCTGAGGCCAGGCCGTGGACTCCTCCGCCAGAACCAAGGCGCCGGGGTGCTCACCATGACAGAGCTCATTGAGCTGGCGGAGAAAATCAATGGCNTCAAGATTCTCATTACCACCATAGCGGTTGGGCAGCCAGTCACCCTCTTCCCGGGAGTAGTCCAGATAGAGCATGGACGCCACCGCATCGACNCGCAGACCGTCGATATGAAATTCTTTCAGCCAGTAAAGCGCATTGGCCANCAGAAAGTTGCGCACTTCGTTGCGGCCGTAGTTGTAAATCAGCGTGCCCCAGTCCCGGTGCTCGCCTTTNCGNGGGTCTTCATGTTCATACAATGCGGTGCCATCGTAGCGGGCCAGGGCGTGNTCATCTTTCGGAAAATGGGCGGGCACCCAGTCCAACAGAACCCCGATNCCGGACTGGTGNAGGTGATCGACAAAGTACCGGAAATCATCCGGCGAACCAAACCGGCTGGTCGGGGCAAAGTAGCCGGTGGTCTGGTAGCCCCAGGAATCNTCCAGNGGGTGCTCGGTAATGGGCAAGAAGCTCGACGTGAGTAAANCCTAAAGGCTNGACGTAATCCACNAACTGGTGCGCCAGAGTCCGGTAATTGATGAANCCACCGTTTTCCGTTCGGCGCCAGGAACTCAGATGCACTTCGTACACCGACAGTGGGGCGTTTTGCCAATCCCATTGGCGTCGCTGCGTCAGCCATTTCTGATCCTGCCACTGATACTCTGAGNGAGCNGTTACCAGAGCGGCGGTTTTGGGACGAACCTCAAACGCCTGACCGTAGGGATCCGTCTTCATCTGNATGTGACCGGAGTGCCGGTTGCGGATTGAATACTTGTAGAGGNTGCTGGGCTCCAGCCCGGGAATGAACAGCTCCCAAACACCGCTGCCTCCGCGCACCCGCATGGGATGAAGCCGGTCATCCCAATGGTTGAAATCNCCCACAACNCTGACCCGCTCNGCCGCCGGCGCCCAGGTGGCGAATAACACGCCGGCCACGCCGTCGACGGTGCGCGGGTGNGCNCCCAGAACCTCGTACACCTGCCAGTGCCGTCCTTCGCCAAACAGGTGCAGATCCATATCGCCCACTTGTGGCGCGAAGGTGTAAGGGTAGTGCGCGGTATGGGTGCAGTTNTGGTGGTCCTGCCATTCGACTTCCGGGTGTTCGGGTANCTGNGTTGCCTTCCCTTGCCACGACCAGAAGTCTGACTCNGNNTCTTTGGTTAAAGTCAGNTTGCCTTTAACNCCGTTGAGANAAGCCTGGCTTGCCTGGGGTAAAAACGCGCGAAACANAAGGGTATCCGGCTTTCCCGGTACCGGGTGTCGACCCAGTACCTGAAAGGGATCGTGGTGTCGTGCCTGAGCCAGGCGTTGGCTGGCTTCCTTCAGAGCAGTCGCTGGCATGGGAGAGGACTCACAGCATGTATGTCGTTAAAGCGTAATAGGGATGGCGTTATATTACCAGTGGTTTGTGACCTTTCTGTTGGGTTGCTTTTGCCGCCACAATTCGCGGAACAAATTGATCTTGAACAAGCAGACCCGCTCGTTTTGAGACTACACTTAGTAAGCAACTTGAACGGTAACTTCGAGGGGCCAATGGATTGCCTGAACAGTTTGGTGGCGATGGGAATCCTTGGCACTGTTATTGCTGACTATGATAATGCGGGCACTTTATTCGTTGANCGAATAANAGGCGCTCCGCTCGCTTTGGGGATTCATTATGCTTACGTCGACATCGGGCCGTTTTGTCAGCCGTCTTACNCGGGAAACCCTGGCCATCGTTCTGGCCGGCGGGAGNGGCTCCCGACTTCATGAGTTGACCAACTGGCGCGCCAAGCCGGCGGTCCACTATGGCGGTAAGTTCCGCATCATTGATTTCCCNTTGTCGAACTGCGTGAATTCGGGCATCCGTCGAATCAGTGTGTTGACCCAATACAAATCCCANTCNCTCGANCGGCACATACANCGTGGCTGGGGGTTCCTTGGTGGCGAACTCGGNGAGTTTGTTGAGCTGCTGCCCGCGCAGCAGCGCATGGGGGAAANCTGGTATGCCGGNACGGCCGACGCCGTGTGGCAGAACCTGGATATTATCCGGCGTCATAACCCCGCCTATGTATTGATTCTGGCGGGNGACCACGTNTACAAGATGGANTACGGCACNATGNTGGCNGCCCATGTGGAGCGCGAGGCGGACATTACGGTNGGCTGNATNGANGTGCCGNTNGAGCAGGCCAGCGCNTTTGGCGTGATGAACATCGACACCGACAACCGGATCACCAAATTTCAGGAAAAACCCCGNNACCCNGANCCCATGCCNGGCTCTGANGATCAGGCCCTGGCNTCNATGGGNATNTANGTTTTCAACACCGAGGTGNTGTTNCGGGAGCTTCTCAATGATCAGAACCTGCCCGGNTCCTCCCATGACTTCGGCAANGACATTATNCCTTCNTTAATGAAAAGCCACCGGGTCATGGCNTTTCCATTCCGCGACCCNATTACCGGCGGCAAGGNCTANTGGCGGGATGNGGGCACCATCGACTCACTCTGGGAAGCCAACCTGGAGCTGACCGGCATTACGCCGGAACTGGATCTCTACGACTCGGAATGGCCCATCTGGACCTATCAGGANCAGGTGCCNCCGGCCAAGTTCGTCTTTGANGACGNAGNGCGCCGCGGCAACGCTGTNGACTCCATGATTGCCGGTGGCTGNATNGTGTCCGGCGCCCAGGTGCACCATTCNNTGCTGTTTCCCCGGGTGCGGGTTCANTCCTANTCNGAGATTACNGACTCGGTGCTGTTCCCCCGGGTNGATGTCGGCCGGAANTGCCGAATCAGGCGAGCGCTGATTGANCGGGGCTGNCAGATTCCNCCNGGAACGGTGATCGGTTTCGACCCGGAAGAGGANAAAAAGCGCTTCCATGTGTCGAGCAAAGGNGTTGTGCTGGTCACTCCGGAAATGCTTGATGAGGCATACCCCCATGTGTTCTGACAGTGTCAANCCCCGGGTGAAAGTNGTGTTCTGCTGGCATATGCANCAGCCGGATTACCGGGACCGGTTGACCGGGGAATACTATTTTCCCTGGACCTATCTGCATGCNCTGAAAGATTACACCGACATGCTCGTGCATCTGGAGGACAATCCCAAAGCGCGGGCCGTGGTGAATTTTGCGCCCATNCTNCTNGAGCAGCTNGACGATTANCAGGCNCAAGTGGACGACTATCTGGANAGNGGGNCCAGCATCCGTGACCCCATGCTNGCGGCACTGNTTCAGAAGCANTTGCCGGAGCCGGGTAGTGAGGACTATGAGACGCTGGCACAGAACTGTTTGCGAGCACACCGGGACCGGATGATCGAGCGTTTTCCGGCCTANAAATTTCTGGTCCAGATTCTGGANCAGACCACCGACAGTCCGCAGCGCCAGTGTTATCTCAATCCCCAGTTCCTGATTGACTTGGTGGTCTGGTACCACCTTGCCTGGTTGGGNGAAAATCACCGNCGGGATGACCCGNGGGTTCAGACNCTGCAGACCAAAGGCGGCGGNTTCAGCGATCAGGATCGTCGAACNCTGTTGTTGGTGATTGCCGAACANTTACGGGCCATCAAACCCCGTTATCGGGCTCTGCGGGACGAAGGGCGNATTGAGNTGGCCATGAGCCCCTACGCTCACCCCATATTACCGCTGCTTCTGGATTTCAACAGCGCNCGGGAAGCCATGCCCGATGTGGTCCTGCCCGAGTCGGCCGNTTACCCCGGCGGAGAGGAGCGGGCNCACTGGCACCTNAAACAGGGGCTNGAGGTGTTCGAGGGTTACTTCGGATCACGCCCGAAGGGCTGTTGGGCATCGGAAGGGGCGCTCAGCGGGGAAACCCTCAAGCTGCTNACCGANGAAGGGTTNACCTGGACCGCCACGGGNGACTCCGTGTTGCACAACAGTCTGAAAAAAACCGCNAANGCCAAACAGGCNCCCAAGCACCTGCACCGCGCTTACACNTTCGACCAGCAACCGATCCGNTGTTTTTTCCGNGATGACGGCCTGTCCGATCTGATCGGCTTTCAATACTCCGACTGGCACGCCGAGGATGCNGTNGGCGANCTGATCAANCACCTGGTGCGCATCGCGGATGAAAGCGATAACCCGGATGCCTGTGTNATTTCCATCATCATGGATGGTGAAAACGCCTGGGAGTACTACCCGGAAAACGCCTGGTACTTTCTCGAAGCCCTCTACCGACGCATCAGCAGTCATCCACGGTTGGAGATGACNACTTACGAGTCGGCGCTGGAGGATACGAAACTGGACNCGGTGGCGCTCGATCATCTGGTCGCGGGAAGCTGGGTCTANGGCACCTTTTCCACCTGGATTGGCGACCGGGACAAAAACCGCGCCTGGGATATGCTTTGTGAAGCCAAAGCCGTTTACGACACGCATTGCGAAGGGCTCCCCGAGCCTGAACAGAAAGCNGCGCAGTTACAATTGGCNCAATGNGAAGGGTCCGACTGGTTCTGGTGGTTTGGTGATTACAANCCGTCCGAGAGTGTGCAGGACTTTGACTANCTTTACCGNCGNCATTTGACCAATCTNTACCGGTTGCTCAAACAGCCACCACCGGATTATTTACAAAGCGCCTTCAGNCACGGCGGTGGCGCNCCGGCCGCCGGCGGNGTNATGCGGCGCGGCCATGCGGAGGGCAGTACCTGATGGCCNTGCGCGATNTGCCNCACCCNTTNTTACAGCACCGCAGGGCCGGGGTACTGCTGCACCCCACATCATTACCCGGCCCGGGAGAGCAGGGCACCTTGGGCGCCGACGCTTTCCGGTTTGTGGACTTTCTNTCCGAGTGTGGGTTTACCGTCTGGCAGATGTTGCCGGTAGGCCCCACCCACGCCAATCGTTCTCCTTATCAGACCCTGTCGATTCACGCGGGCAATCCGGCCCTTATTGANCTGGATGATCTGGTCAGTAGCGGTTGGCTGACGTCGGAACAACGACAGGCGCTTACCGGAGAGCAGGCGCGACGACAGGCGGCCGATACGTTCTTTGCGCAGTATGATCAGCATCCGGANCAGGCCGAAGCCTACGAGCGTTTCTGTCACGACCAGCGCCAATGGCTGGATGATTATGCGCTGTTCATGGCGTTGCGCGATTGCTACCCGGGCGATGACTGGACGAAGTGGCCGGATGATATTCGCCTGCGCCGGGCACAGGGCATGGCGCGCATGCGTCGGGAGCTCAGTCAGAGCATTGAAGCGCGTCGGTTTGAGCAGTTTGTTTTTGACTGGCAGTGGCAAGCGCTGCGTCAGTACGCACGGGAGCGAGAGGTTGCACTGTTCGGTGATATGCCGATTTTTGTGGCTCATGANAGCGCCGATGTCTGGGCCAACCAGGACCTGTTCAAGNTGGACGCNGACGGNCAGCCCCTGAGTGTNGCCGGGGTGCCNCCGGACTANTTTTCCGAAGACGGACANCACTGGGGCAATCCACATTACAACTGGGANGAAATGCAGGCCAACGGCTTTCGCTGGTGGCGCGAGCGACTGAACACGCAACTGCGNTGGTTCGATCTGATTCGNNTGGATCANTTTCGGGGGCTGGAAGCCTTCTGGGAAATTCCGGCGGCAACTCCNCAGCCACGACTGGGACGATGGGTCGAGGCGCCGGGNCGGGCNCTGCTCAACAGNCTGTTCCGGGANCACAAGAACCTGCCCCTGGTGGCCGAAAACCTCGGCTTTATAACCCGAGCGGTNGAGNCCTTGCGCGAAGAGTTTCGCCTTCCCGGCATGGTGGTANTGCAGTTTGCNTTCGANGGCAATGCCGANAACCCTCATCTGCCNCATGCNTACGACCCTCACTCGGTCGTGTACACCGGAACTCACGACAACGACACCAGCCTNGGCTGGTATCAGCAGCAGCCTGAATCGGTTCGCACNCGCCTGATCGAGTACTGCCATCAAAGTCAGGAGCCCATGCCCCAACTGTTGGTGCAACTGGCACTATCTTCGGTGGCACGANTGGCCATCATTCCCTTTCAGGATTTACTCGGCCTCGGCTCCGAGCAGCGGATGAACCGNCCGGGTACCGAGGACGGCAATTGGCGCTGGCGTTTTGTCTGGCCCCAGGTGCCGCCGAGCCTNAANGAGTCGATCCATCANTGGTTNACGCTTTACGGGCGGCAACCCAATTTACCCTTGCAACCATCAAGATCATGAGGTAANCCATGGAGCATCGATGCAGTCGACGAGTCNCACTCAATATCAACACNCTGATCTACAAGCACGGTGTNCCGGTNGCGATGGGGCGAATCAAAAACGGTAGTAGTCACGGTCTCTANCTGGAAACCGACTACCAGGANGTGCGTGAGNTGCANAAACTGGAGCTGGAAGTACTNCTGGGGGATCGCGTCAAGGGCAATCGGCGCTGTTGCGTAGCCGCTCTGGTGGTGCGTAAATCCNNNACGGGCGTGGGCCTGGAAATGGAGATGCTNGAAGAGCATGGNGCCAANCCCCTGCNNGAGTTTATCGAGCAACGNCAGCNNGACCCTCACCGCATGAATCGGGACCTTTTGGCCAATACGGCCGCGCGCGCCGCGCAACTGGCCCCCGATGAATCATCCCTGGTACGTCGTCCAGTTCGCCACTCCTGATAGCGAGCCATTGACCGGCTGCGGATAGATAAGTTGGGGGCCTGAAAGGCCCCTGCGTGATCTAGTCCTCTGTCTCGGAGTTCTCTGTCTCGGCAGCCTCGGAGGAGGCCCACCCCGCATCCGGCGCGAAACGCTGGCCATGCAACTGCGCGAGCTGTTGCAACCGCTGCTGAATGTCGGCAAAGCCGCGTTCATGGGCGTACTTCATGGGGCCGCCGCGGAAGGGAGCAAAACCGGTACCAAAAATCATCGCACCGTCGAGCAGCTCCTCATTGTCGATGACGCCTTCGCGCAAGCAGGCCATGCAGGCATTGAGCATCGGCAGAATCAATCGGTCCAGAGTCTCTTCCGGTGCCCGGGGTGGGCTGTTGCGTTTTTTGGGCTTGCCTTTGTCCCAGACGTAGAGACCCTCACCGGTTTTTTTGCCGAGTTTTCCCTGATCCACTTTATCCTTGAACCACTGGGGCGTTTCCGGCAGCTCGTTATCCAGCCGTTCACGTAACATCTCCGCCACACCGAGGCAGATATCCAACCCCACCTGATCGGCCAACTCAATGGGCCCCATGGGCATACCGAAATCCAGCGCTACCTGATCGATACTTTCCGGGCTGTGGCCTTCATCCAGCATGACGATGGCTTCGATCAGGTAAGGGGTCAGCGCCCGATTGACCAGAAACCCGGGGGCACTGGATACGGGGGTGGGTAGCCGACTGATCTGACCGACAAACTTTTTCGCGCGCTCGAAGGTTTCGTTGTTCATCTTCGAGTGCTGTACCACTTCGACCAGCAGCATTTGCGCGACCGGATTAAAGAAGTGTACGCCCACCATCCGCTCCGGATGTTTCAATCCGTCCTGGAGTTGTTCCAGCGGAATACTGGACGTGTTGGTGGCCAAAATGGCACCGTCTTTCAGTTTCGGCTCCACCTCGGCGAACACCTTGTGCTTTATTTCCAGCTTTTCCGGAACGGCCTCCAGTACAAGATCGGCCTGGGCAATACCGTCGTGATGAAAATCGGGAATCAGCCGGTCCAGAACGGCCCGAGTGTCCGCACTGGAGAAGCGCTTCTTGCGGCACAGGGCTGCTGTTTTGCCAATCGCTTTGGCAATCATTTCCGGTTGGGTATCAAACAGCGTGACCCTAAGCCCCTGAATGGCACACCAGCCGGCGATGTCGGCGCCCATGGCACCGGCGCCAATAACGTGCACTTGTCGAATGGGTGCCACCTGCGGATCAACGGATGTAAGTGCCTTCATCTGTTCGCGCAGGAAAAAGACCCGCACCAGATTGCGCGAGGTGTCGCTGGTCAGCAGTTTGGCAAAGGAGTCCACTTCGTGGCGTAAAAGGTCGGTTCCGTTGCGGCCGTATTTTTCCCACAGGTCCACCAGGGCGTAGGGGGCGGGGTAATGTTCCGGCGGCGCTTTTTTCGCAGCCTGGGCACGCATTTTTTTGCCGACAAACCGACGCAGGGGATCAATCCGGAACAGCCTGGCCTGCCAGGTGTTTTTGCGTTTTTTAACCTTCCCGGACATGACGGCGCTGATTGCATTGGCCACGTGCCGTTCCTGTACCACCAGATCGACCAGGCCCTGCGCTTTGGCTTTGCGGTCACGGGTATTCTTNCCGGTCANCATCATGGTCATGGCGGCCACCGGGTGAATCAGATCCACCAGNCGGCCGGTNCCNCCCANGCCCGGATGCAGGCCCAGNAGCACTTCNGGTGTGCCCATGGATGCGCCGGCCACCGCTATGCGGTAGTCGCAACACAGAGCCAGCTCAAGACCACCGCCAAGCGCTGCGCCGTGAATNACCGCCACCGTCGGGTAGGGCAGGTCGACCAGTCGCTTGACCAGCCCGTGAGCGCGGGTCAGCTTTTCGCTCACTTCCTGCTCGCTGTGCAGATGCCGAAACTCCTTGATATCAGCTCCCACGCAGAAGCTTCCCGGCTTGCCNGAGCGCAGNACCAGGCCCNTGGGCGGATTGTCCTGCAGGGCATCCAGCACCTGNCCCAGCTCCTCCAGNACATCGGCTGAAAGAACGTTGACGCTGGAGTCGGCTTTGTTCAGCAACAGCCAGGCAACATCCTGTTCATCCCGGCCGAGTTGCCAGTGCTGCCAGGGACCGGGGTTATCCCTGGACGGTTCGTGGCCAAAGGGCCCCAGCTCCAGGGCGCGCGCTTGCAGGGCAGAATAGACGGGACCAGTCATNGCGCTCTCCTTAAACTCGTTCGATCATCATGGCGCCGGCCTGGCCGCCACCGATGCATTGGGTGGCGATGCCACGTTTGAGACCTTTGCGCTCAAGGGCGTTGAGCAGGTGCAACACGATGCGGTTACCGCTGGTGCCCACCGGATGCCCGAGGGCNACCGCGCCGCCATCAATGTTGAGCTTGTCCCGGTCAATGCGACCGAAACAGTGCTCCAGCTTNAGCGCTTCGCGGCAGAAAGTTTCATCTTCCAGCGCCGCNAGNCAGGCGAGCACTTGCGCGGCAAANGCTTCGTTNAGCTCCCACAGGTCGATGTCGTCGAGCCGGTACTGGTGACGTGACAACAACTGCGCAATACTCATCGCCGGGCCCAGACCCATGATTTCGGGGTCNAGGGCAGACCAGCAGCTATCGGTAATCACCGCTCGNGGCGTCAGGTTGTGTTTTTTTACCGCTTCTTCCGAAGCCAGAATCATCCAGGACGCACCGTCAGTGATCTGGGAGCTNTTGCCCGCGGTCACGATGCCGTAGGGGCGTTCGAACACCGGTCGAAGTTTGGCCAGATGCTCGACCGAACTATCCGGCCTAACACCGTCGTCTTCTTTGTAAATACGNCCGTCGGCGGAAATCGCCGGGACCACTTCGTTGTCCAGCCAGCCTTCCCGTTGGGCCCGGGCCAGACGCAGGTGACTGCTTACCGCGTATTCATCGGCNTGGGCTCGGGTAATGCCGAACAGTTGGGCAATGACTTCCGCCGTCTGCCCCATATTGAGNTCGACAATGGGATCGGTGAGNCCACGCTCNAGCCCGATCACGGGTTTGAACAGGGAAGGGCGGAACCGTCCCAGCGCNTTCAGTTTGGCCATGGGGCTTTTGGCGAGCTGNANGTCNGCCAGCCAGTTCACCGCTTTCTGTTGCAACAGCAGCGGGGAGTGGCTCAGTGCTTCAGCACCACCCGCCAATATAAGGTCCGCACTACCACCCTGGATGGTGCGGTATGCGGTATCGATGGACTGCATGCCCGACCCGCAATTGATCTGTACCGTAAAGGCCGGCATGGCCTCGCCCATGCCNAGGCGCAGCGCCGCCACGCGCGCCGGATTCATCTCCTCGGAAATCACATTCACGCAACCGAGAATCACCTGGTCAAACTCGGTGGGGGCCATCGGTTGGCGCAACAGCAGCGGTCGTCCGGCCTGAACGGCCAAATCGACCGGCGTGAAGGGACCCGGCCGGCCTCGCGCTTTCAGAAAGGGCGTTCGGGCGCCATCAACCAGGTAGACCGGGCGCCTCACAGACGGTGAGTTCGAATCATTCGCCATGGTGGCTCCTTTTAAAGTCACGGCATTCGATAAGTTCAGCCTCAAGCATAAGGCTTTAGGGCACCGAGCGCCAACTTTGGCGAGCCCGCCTGATTTCGGTTCTGCCACGAGCGGTTTACTCTTGCGACAAACCGAAAATCAAACTAATCTAGGCGATCAAGCTCGCTGTGTCTGACGGANTAGCGGGTGTTGTNAAAACAACAGAGTGAACCGGGACGATGGGGCATATAACCAGCAGCGAAGCATCGCTCATAGAGGCCTTTGATCATTATTTTCGGGTGTTCCTGACCGGTCGTGACCCAGAAGCATCCGCAGCGCTGGCAACGGATGGGATTACCGGTTTCGGCACAGGTCGAGATGAACGGGTTTATGGGTNGGATTCGGCGCTGCACCTGTACCAACGGGAAGTGGAATCGGTCCCCGATCCCATTCACTTTACCGTGCACCGACGCAAGGCCATCCTGCTGGATGATCAATACGGGCTGGTCATGGGCGAGATGGACTGGCACACCGAAATACGGCAACGCAAAGTCACCTTCTTCGGGGTTCGGGTATCGCTGATCATGGCTCGCGATGGCGGCCACTGGAAGGTGGTTCATAAACACNTGTCCCAACCGTCCACCGCCCATGGGCCCGATGAAGGCTANCCGCTGAGNGAAATTGAAGCCGAGTCCATCGTCCTGGAGCGCATGGTTGAGCAGCGTACCCTGGAGCTTGAGCAGGCGCACCNGGAAATGCAGCGNCTGGCCGTTACCGANCCGCTGACGGGCCTGTTTAACCGGGTNAAGATTGACGATGTCCTCAATTTGGAGCTCAGCCGTCAGANTCGCCAACCGGATCCACTGTCGGTGATCATGTTGGATATTGATGATTTTAAGCCGATCAACGACCGGTACGGCCATCGCAAAGGCGATGAGGTTCTGGCTCAGTTCGCCACGATACTGACCTCCCGCAGCCGCAAAACCGACTGCCTCGGCCGCTGGGGTGGAGAAGAGTTTTTGATTGTCTGTCCCAACACNGAGTTGGCAGCCGCCGAGCGACTGGCCGAAGATCTCCGCCGANNAATTGCCTCCCACCCGTTTGATCTCGNCCAGCCATTGACGGCCAGCTTGGGCGTGGCCGAAAGCTGTTTTGGCGACACGCCCGAAACGCTGGTGGAGCGTGCCGATGTCGCGCTCTATTCGGCCAAACACCAGGGGCGCAACCGAGTGACCGGCGCGCCCCTTGCCTCAGGGTAGGGCATCCAGCTCGGCCCGAAGCGCCTCTCCTGTGGGCTTGAGTTGAGCCAGCCCTTTTGCCGTGCGACGTTCGCTGAGCCAATAGAGGATCGGAGCGGCAATAAAGATAGACGAGCCGGTTCCCACAACAATGCCAAACAGCATCGGCCAGGCGAAGCTCTGTACTGCGGCGCCACCCGCAATCGCCATTGGAACAATAGCCAACACGGTGGTGATTGAGGTCAATAAGGTGCGGCTCAGAGTCGCGGAAATACTGTCGTTAAACAGCGTCCACAACGAGGGTCCGACGGTATCCTGGAAAAATCCGCCAAATCAACCCTAAGTGTCTGAATTTAAAGGGAATATCCGGGGGTGTTCGTTATCTGGCATTAAGCAC
>NZ_NZQP01000052.1:0-13877 GCF_002695945.1 Marinimicrobium sp.
CACCTGCGTCTCCTATGGTGGATGTCAGGTACGGGATTGTGTCACTCAACCGGCCAAGATAGTTGTCGCGGACCGGCCACCGTAATTGTCGCCGAACAACCCTTTGGGGATAACAATAGGATGTGTTGATGAATCATAAAATAAAGTCGATGGTTTCCAGCCTCGCCACCCTGACACTCTCGTTCAGCCTTCTCAATGCCTGTGCGGGCGGTGGAACGATGCAAAGCTCCAGTGAGCGTCGCCCTGTCACTACCGAAAACTCAGGCGAAGGCTGCCCTGTACCTACACTGCCCGACGCCTCCAACATGGAGGTCATCAAGACCTTACCCGATCCGTTTCTGGGGTTGGATGGACACCGCATTACCGAGCGGGACCAGTGGCGCTGCCGTCGCCAGGAAACCCTGCACCAGGTACAGCATTATGAATCGGGAATCAAACCCGGTAAGCCGGAGCGGGTTAGTGGCCGTGTTTCCGCGAAATCCGTTACTGTGACTGTCCACCATCAAGGCAAAACAATAGAATTCAACGCCCCGGTGACGCTCCCCAACGCTGGCCAGGCGCCCTACCCGGCCATCATCACCCTCGGACCCGCTACGCTGGACAGCGAGTTATTGTCCGACAAAGGCGTGGCGATTATCAGTGTAGATAACAATGAGCTGGGCACCCAGAGTGGCGAGAATTCACGAGGAAATGGTCTGTTTTACGACCTGTACGGCAAGGACCACAGTGCCAGTTCCATGACCGCCTGGGCCTGGGGCGTGAGCCGACTGATCGACGTGCTACAGGAATCGGATGAAGGGTTGATAGCGGCGAACCGCTTGGCCGTTACCGGCTGCTCTCGTAATGGCAAGGGCGCCTTATTGGCCGGAGCACTGGATGAGCGGGTCGCACTGACCATTCCCCAGGAGTCCGGCGCCGGTGGTGCGGTCGCCTGGCGAGTGGCTCAGGCCATGGCGGAGGAAGGTGTTAACGTTCAGACCCTGAGTCATGCCGCCGGTGAACAGCCCTGGTTTCGGGCCGGTTTCGGCAGTGAGTTTGGGAACAACAAGGTCACCCGCCTCCCCTTCGATCAACACCAGCTCATGGGGTTGGTAGCACCGCGCGGCCTACTGGTGCTGGATAACGACATCGACTGGTTGGGCCCCATTCCGGCCTATATAGGAACCTCAGCCGCGAGGGAGATCTATCGTGCCCTGGGCGTCGAAGCCAATATAGCCTACTCGGAGAACGGCGGTCATCGTCACTGTGCCCTCCCCGATCATCAACGCGACCTTCTGGAGGGGTTTGTAAATCGCTTTCTCCTCGACAGGCCCGGAACCACTGGTATCTTCCGCTCTACCCTTGCGGAAGAGGACGCTGTAGCGCCTTGGGTTGAATGGACCACGCCTGACTTGTCAGAGAGTCCGGATTAAATTATTGATGGCTCTAANAAANCGGCGGNTAGAGTNCTCTNCCCGCCGTTTTATTATGGCAATCACCAGGAATTGTGGCNGATTCCTAGACGTCCAGGTTCGCCACGGCCAGTGCATTGGATTCAATNAACTCCCGNCGCGGCTCCACATGNTCNCCCATCAGGGTGGTAAAGATNTGATCGGCGGCAATGGCATCCTGCACNGTNACCCNCAGCATACGCCGNGTTTCCGGGTTCATGGTGGTATCCCACAGCTGNTCGGGGTTCATNTCACCCAGCCCCTTATAGCGCTGNACGTTNTAGCCCTTGCGGGANTCNTTCATCAACCACTCCAGANCTTGATCNAAGCTGCNGATGGCCTGGGTCTTTTCNCCGCGCTGGATATAGGCGCCNTCNTCNATNAGNGTCACCANCTTTTCNCCCAGGGACATGATCGCCNTGTATTCACCNGAGTGNAAGAANTCNTGGGTGAACGGGTAGTGGTGCGACAGNCCGTGGGCAATGATCTCGATNTGCGGCAGGAACAGGTGACGCTCGGTGTCTTCGCGCACNGTAATCAGATACCGCTGGCTNCCATCGCGGGTATCCAGGCTCAGACGGGCCAGCAANTGATCGCACCACTGCTGGATATGCCCCTGGTCGGTCAGGTGCTCNGGCGTCAGGGACGGCAGGTACACCATNTGTTCCAGAATCTCGCGCGGATACAGGCGGGACAGGCGNTCNATNGNGTCCATGACNGAGCGGNANTCGTACACCAGCTTCTCCAGCCCTTCACCANTGATNCCCGGGGCNTCGGNGTTGACGTGCAGGCTGGNGCCNTCCAGNGCGGACTGGGTCANAAANGCGGTCAGCGCCGCTTCATCCTTCAGNTACTGCTCGAACTTGCCCTTGCTGATTTTATACAGCGGCGGCTGGGCGATGTAGACGTGGCCNCGCTCGATCAGCTCGCGCATCTGACGGAAGAAGAAGGTCAGCAACAGGGTGCGGATGTGAGAACCATCCACGTCGGCGTCCGTCATGATGATGATGCGGTGGTAACGCAGTTTGTCGGGATCGAACTCCTGCTTGCCGATACCGCAACCCAGAGCGGTAATGAGNGTGCCCACTTCGGCGCTGGAGAGCATTTTATCNAACCGGGCCTTCTCAACGTTCAGGATCTTACCNTTCAGGGGNAGNATCGCCTGGGTCTTGCGNGCCCTNCCCTGCTTGGCNGAACCACCGGCGGAGTCACCCTCCACCAGGTAGACTTCAGANANTGCCGGGTCTTTCTCCTGNCAGTCCGCCAGCTTGCCGGGGAGGCCGGCAATGTCCAGAGCNCCTTTGCGACGGGTCATTTCCCGGGCCTTACGGGCCGCCTCACGGGCGCGGGCGGCNTCGAT
Source organism: Marinimicrobium sp. (assembly GCF_002695945.1). NCBI lineage: Bacteria > Pseudomonadati > Pseudomonadota > Gammaproteobacteria > Cellvibrionales > Cellvibrionaceae > Marinimicrobium > Marinimicrobium sp. The sequence goes on from NZ_NZQP01000052.1 coordinate 2,791, forward strand.
CATCTTGCTCACGACCGCCTTGGCTTCNTTCGGGTTNTCCAGCAGATACTCACCNAAGATNTGGTTCATTTCCTGCTCAACGGCNGTCTTCACNTCGGAAGANACCAGCTTGTCNTTGGTCTGGGAGGAGAATTTCGGGTCCGGNACCTTCACGGAAATGATCGCGGTCANGCCTTCCCGGGCATCGTCNCCGGTAGTGGATACCTTNGCTTTGGCGGACAGGCCTTCNCGNTCAATATAGGCGTTCAGGGTACGGGTCAGTGCCGCNCGGAAGCCCGCCAGGTGGGTGCCGCCNTCNCGCTGGGGAATGTTNTTGGTGTAGCAGAACAGGTTTTCCTGGAAGGAGTCGTTCCACTGNAGGGCNATTTCCACCCCAATGCCGTCTTCCCGCTCAGCGGAGACAATGTGGACGGTCTTGTTGATCGGGGTTTTGTTGGCGTTCAGGTGCTCAACGAANGCTCTCAGACCGCCTTCATACTGGTAAACCTCTTCCTTCCCGGAGCGCTCATCCTTCAGAACAATNCGNACACCGGAGTTCAGGAACGACAGTTCCCGCAGGCGCTTGGCCAGCAGCTCATACTCAAACTTGATATTGGTAAAGGTTTCCGCCGACGGTTTGAAGTGCAGTTCGGTGCCCGAACTATCNGTTTCACCCACGATGGCCAGGGGCGACTGAGGAACGCCGTGCTTATACACCTGCTCATGGACCTTNCCGCCACGGCGGATGGTCAGCTTCAGCTCTTCGGACAGGGCGTTAACCACCGAAACCCCNACGCCNTGNAGGCCNCCAGACACTTTATAGGTGTTGTCATCGAACTTACCNCCNGCNTGGAGGACGGTCATGATGACCTCNGCCGCCGATACACCCTCTTCGTGCATNTCGGTGGGAATACCNCGTCCGTTATCGGANACAGAGACNGTCTCATCCGGGTGGATGACAACGCGAATTTCCGAACAGTGACCGGCNAGGGCCTCGTCAATGGAGTTATCCACGATCTCAAACACCATATGGTGCAGGCCGGAACCATCGTCCGTGTCGCCGATGTACATACCGGGCCGTTTGCGGACCGCGTCCAGGCCCTTCAGGACCTTAATACTGGACGAGTCGTAATTTTTCTCTTCTGACATAAACTAGCTCCGATTTCACTGCTGTTCGGTATTCACGTCCGCGGTGACAGTACCCTGTTCCACGTGGAACACTCTGGTTATAGCGTCTGGCCGGTCTTGCCAATCCGCCAGAAGCGACGGCTTATCAACACCGGTAATAAATACTTGAGTCTCAAGCTTATCGAGCCAATCCACCAACGTAGCCCGGTGATCCCCGTCGAGCTCTGCCGGCAGATCATCGACGAGGTAAATACACCGACCGCCGGTTTCCTGGGCGTAGACATAGCCCTGTGCGATTTTGAGCGCACAGACCACCAGCTTCTGCTGACCTCGAGACAGAATATCCCCGGCTGGTTGCCCTTCGACATTGATTCGAAGATCAGCCCGATGACTGCCGGATTGGGTATACCCCATTTGGCGGTCCCGTTCGAAGTTATCCGCAAGCACTTCCTGGTAGGAGCGGTTTTTATCCCACCCTCTCTGATAGGACAGGCTGACGCCGGGGATGCGAATAAACTCTTCAAGCAACCTGAGAAAAACCGGCCGGAATCGCTCAATGGTTTTCTCACGGCACTCGTGGATCTGTTGAGTAAGATTGGACAGCTCACGGTCCCAAACGCTCAACTCACTGGTTTCTATTCTATCACGTCGCAACAGGCTATTGCGTTGTTTCAGACAGCGCTGTGCGGCCTTCCAGGCGGGAAAGAACGAAGGTTCCACGTGAAACACCAGCCAATCCATAAACTGCCGGCGGACCTTGGGACTTCCCTCCAAAAGCAGAAAGGTATGGGCGTCGATGACCTGCAGGGGAAGCATCGCGGCCAATTCCGCCAGAGAGCCCACCGCCCGGCCATTTACCTTGAAGTTGACCTCTCCGGTCAGAGCGCGTTGCAAGCCCACCGGGATTCGGCTTCCCTGGTGCTGAATCTCGGCAAACACCGTGAATTGCTCTCTGCCCCACTGAATCAGCGGCTTGTGCTTGTGACTTCTGAACGAGCGGCCGAGGGCCAAGGTATGAACCGCCTCCAGTACGCTGGTTTTACCGGAGCCGTTTTGACCGTAAATGAGGTTGGTGCGTGGAGAGGGAGTCAGGCTCACACTCTCCAGATTTCGCAAAGATTGGATACTCAGGCGGGATACAGACATAAAGGGCGCCGAGACGCCTCTATCAGAGGCGCATCGGCATTACGACGTAAAGCGAATCTCCATCCTCGGGCTCCTCAAGCAGCGCACTGCTGTTGGCATCGGACAGGGTCATCTTGATGTGATCCGCGGAAATGACATTGGCCACATCCTGCAGGTAGCTCACGTTGAACCCCATCTCCAGGGAGTCGCCGCTGTAATCCACCGCCACCTGCTCTTCCGCTTCTTCCTGCTCGGGGTTATTGGCCACAATCGTCATGACCCCATCGTCGAGCAACAAGCGTACACCGCGGTACTTCTCATTGGAGAGAATGGCGGTGCGACCAAAGGCCTGCTTGAGCTCGGAACGGGGACCGAACACCACCTTGTCGCCACCGCGAGGCAGCACGCGCTCGTAATCGGGAAACTTGCCGTCCACCAGCTTGGAGGTAAAGGTGTAATCGCCGGTCGCCACCCGGATATGGTTGGCGCTCAAGGTAACATCCACGGTATCGTCGATATCATCCACCAGACGGGAGAGCTCCAACACACCCTTACGGGGCAGAATCGCCTGAATGGTGTCCTCGACGCTCACGGGCACCGGGCGGGTGCACATCGCCATGCGGTGACCATCGGTGGCCACGGCCCGCAACTGACCCTCTTTGACCTCCCACAGCATGCCATTCAGATAATAGCGGACATCCTGTTGTGCCATGGCAAACGCGGTGCGCTCGATCAACCGCTTGATCTCCCGCTGGGGGCAGGCAAACTGCAGATCGCTGGGGCCGTCTTCCACATTGGGGAAGTCACTGGCCGGGAGCGTTGATAGGGTAAACCGACTGCGGCCGCTCTTTACCACCATCCGCTGCTCATCCTGTGCGAACTCGATGCTGGCACCTTCCGGCAAAGAGCGGCAGATATCGACCAATTTGCGCGCGGGAACCGTTACTTCGCCGGCATCGGCCGGAGCCTCCAGCGGCACCCGGGCGACGATTTCCACTTCCAGGTCGGTGCCGGTCAGAGACAACTGTTCACCATCAATCACCATCAACACATTGGACAACACCGGCAGCGTTTGGCGGCGTTCTACCACCCCTCCGACCAGCTGCAGGGGCTTCAACAAAGCTTCGCGGGACACGACAAATTTCATTGGGTCTCTTCCTGTTATTCCTGTTAGGTGTTTTCCTGAATCAGGGATTCACGGTGAACAATCAAGTCGTCAGGGAGCGCAGCAGATTCTTCATATCCTCCCGGATATCCGCATCCTCTTCCTGCATCTGTTTTATTTTGCGACAGGCGTGCAAAACGGTGGTGTGGTCCCGCCCCCCAAACGCCTCGCCAATTTCCGGCAGGCTATGGTTGGTCAGCTCCTTCGCCAGGGCCATGGCCACCTGGCGCGGGCGAGCCACAGAGCGGCTGCGTCGCTTGGACAGCAGATCGTTCAGCTTGATCTTGTAGTACTCACCCACCACCCGTTGGATATTATCTATGCCCACCTGCTTATCCTGCAAGGCGAGCAGATCCTTCAGCGCTTCGCGCACCAGATCCACATCAATAGGCCGCCCGGTGAACTGAGCGTTCGCCACTACCCGCTTCAAAGCGCCTTCCAGCTCACGCACATTGGAGCGAATGCGCTGGGCAATAAAAAACGCCGCTTCGTGGGGTAAATCGATGTGGCTCTGATCGGCCTTCTTCATCAGAATCGCCACCCGGGTTTCCAGCTCCGGAGGCTCCACTGCCACCGTCAGCCCCCAGCCGAACCGACTTTTCAGCCGCTCTTCCAGGCCATTGATTTCCTTCGGATAGCGATCGCAGGTCAAAATGATCTGCTGGCCACCTTCAAGCAGCGAGTTGAAGGTATGAAAGAACTCCTCCTGAGACCGTTCTTTGCCGGCAAAAAACTGGATATCGTCAATCAACAGTGCATCGACAGAACGATAATAGCGCTTGAAGTCATTGATGGCATTGAGCTGCAGCGCCTTGACCATATCGGCCACAAACCGCTCCGAGTGCAGGTAAATCACCTTGGCATTGGGATTCTTGTCGACCAACGCATTACCCACTGCCTGCATCAAGTGGGTCTTACCCAGGCCGACACCACCATATATAAAGAGGGGGTTATAGGAACCGCCGGGGTTCTCGGCCACCTGTCGNGCTGCGGCCAACCCCAANTGGTTNGACTTACCTTCNACAAAGCTGGTGAAGTTGAACGTCCGGTTGAGGTTGTTGTTGTGCTTGAGCGCCCCTTCCACCTCAACCGTATTATTNACCGATGNTTGAGGGGCGGGCTCNGCCACCGGTGNGGCCTCNGGCCTCTGCCCCGCCGGCGCTTCACTGGGTGCGGATCNGCCCATTCGACCAAAACCCGACGGTTCCGCTCCCNGGGATTCACCAAANGAGGCTCCGGTNCCGGGTTGNCCCTGCGGGTANACCGGCCNGGTCGAGGATTGATTGACCGGGCGTCGCGTCCCGACGCCCCCGGGGCGGGAACCNATACCCACCTCNACACTGAGGGGTTGGTCNGATTGAAAATCCTCAACCAGCTCNCGAATTCGGTGCAGAAACTTCTCGTTGACCCAGTCGCACACGAACCGGTTGGGCGCCAANAGCCTGAGTTGCCCGGATTCCGCATCGGCATCTATCTGCAGCGGCCGTATCCAGGTATTGAACTGCTGGGGAGGCAGCTCGTCCTGTAGACTCGANGCGCAAAGTTTCCAAACAGATTCCGGCAAAACCGCTNCCCCCCGGTGCATTATTATCCAAAAAAACGGATGCTAGTGTACTCTCTATAAAAGTAGTTATCCACAGTCCGGGAATCTTTTTTTCCNCATAATTNTTGTTATTANCAGTGTCTTTTCAATAAGTTATCTGAGCAACCGTTCTACCTTTACCCACAGATACAGCCTTAAAAACCGGTCATTTTTTAACCANNNANTGTGGATAACCTGTTATTATCCTATTGACAAGCACCGCATAACCGGGAATAACTGCATACCCTGTTTTATTTAGGCAGAAANACCGAGAAACCCCCANCAATCCGTTGCCTTTAGCCNCGATTTTCTATAAAATCGCGCCTCTTTTCCCGCCNGGTGCGGGTTTACCAGGAATTCGAACGGCAGGTTACTTCCATGAAAAGAACATTTCAGCCCAGCGTACTGAAGCGTAAGCGCACCCACGGTTTCCGTGCTCGCATGGCCACCAAAAACGGTCGCGCTGTACTGGCTCGTCGTCGTGCCAAAGGTCGCAAGGCTCTGGCCGTATAANCGTGCCCGCCTTTGCGCTGCACCGTTTNTAGTTGTCAGAGTTAAGTGGCTTCCCAGGCTTTNCCCAAAGCACANCGGCTGCTTACCTCTGACGACTTTCAAGCGGTTTTNGCGGACGCCCCGTTTCGNGCCTCCCACAAGCATTTCCTGATANTGGCACGNCCCAATNAGCACNCCNCTGCTCGCCTCGGGTTNATCATCGCCAAAAAACACATCCGNNNNGCCANCGAACGCAATCGGATGAAACGNCTNATTCGGGAAACTTTTCGNCGCCAACCACCGANCTTTTCCGGTATTGATGTTATTGTATTGGCGCGAAAGGGNATGGACAGTCTGGATAANCGCACCCTNATCGATCANCTGGACCGACAGTGGTTGCGCATTGCCCGCAAAGCNCTGGCGGCNTCCNCCNCCGAATCGACAGGTTNACCCCATGCGTTGGCTGGCACTTCGACTGATTTGGCTCTACCGTTACCTGCTCAGTCCCTGGGTGGGCAATCAGTGCCGTTTCTATCCAAGCTGCTCCCACTACGCNGANGAGGCNATNGCNCGTCACGGNNTNCTTCGCGGGGGTTATCTNACCGTTCGCCGACTATTAAAATGCCACCCNTGGCATCCNGGGGGCGAGGATCCTGTTCCGGCCCACCCCAATCACTCACACCCTACTGATGGCAGTAAATAAAGATGGATTGGCAAAAAACCCTGTTAATCACGGCCATGTGCGCCGTCGTGTTCACTCTGGTNATNCGCTACAACGACTTTCAGGANANCCTCGCNGAANNNTCCAGNCANNCNCGNTCGGAGCAGACCNCTTCCNNTGANAACGACANCGNNATTCCGGACGCAACCGATACCGCNAGCGANCTGCCNTCNGCNCCGGGNGANNCGGCCNACGATGNCGAGGTNCCNAGNCAANNNAACNCCGCNCGCCANCCCATTCGNGTNGANACCGANACCCTGATCGTNNANATCGATCCNCGCGGCGGNGACCTGGTGTANTCGGCCCTNCGTCAGCATTACGCNNNNCTGAANNANCCNGACGAACCCTTATGTGCTGCTCAACAACACCGNNGCNCANACCTATGTNGCNCANAGNGGNTTGGTNGGGCGCAANGCNACCGANACCCNGGACGGCGAACGNCCNGTCTTTCANTCCAGNCAGCANCANTACCAACTGGCNGANGGCGNNGANCAACTNCAGGTNGATCTGACCTATCAACAGGGTGANGTGACCATCACCAANCGNTANACCTTCGAGCGNGGTGANTACCTGGTCANACTCGANTANCTGNTCGACAACCAGAGCGNCGANCCCTGGCANGCCAANCTNTACGGNCAGATCAANCGCGANANNTCNNCNGCCGGCGCCGGNCCNGGNGGACTCTTNGCCNTNAACCCNTNNNTGGGNGCCGCNATCACCACNGANGANGAAAAGTACAAGAAACTGGANTTTGANGANCTGAGCGAACAGACCTTCAAAACCCAGAAAGAAGGTGGNTGGGTNGCCATGGTNCANCANTATTTTGTCAGCGCCTGGNTNCCGGANGCNGNNNANACCCANAACTACCANCTNCGTCANNTGGGNAANCGCNACATGTACCNGCTCGGNTTNACCAGCCCGAGCACNGAAGTNGCNCCNGGNANTCANGGNCAGATCTCNGCCNAGTTCTACACNGGNCCCAAAGACACNCANAANCTGGAGNNNATNTCNCCCTACCTGGACCTGACCGTCGACTACGGTTGGCTCTGGTGGATCGCCAAGCCACTGTTCACGGTTTTGGACTGGTTGCACGGTTTCCTGAACAACTGGGGTTTAGCAATTATTGCTTTGACAATTATTATTAAAGCAGCATTCTTCAAGCTAAGCGCCACCAGCTATAGGTCCATGGCGAAGATGCGCAAGCTNAGNCCNAAAATGGCCGANCTGAAAGAGCGTTATGGGGATGACCGCCAAAAAATGTCCCAGGAGCTNATGAAGCTCTATAAAAAGGAAAAAGTGAACCCGCTGGGGGGTTGTCTGCCCATTCTGATTCAGATGCCGGTGTTCCTGGCGCTGTACTGGGTATTGATGGAAAGTGTCGAGCTGCGCCACGCGCCCTTCTTCCTGTGGATTCAGGATTTGTCGGTCAAGGACCCCTACTATGTGCTGCCTTTGCTCATGGGNNTGACCATGTTCATTCAGTTCAAGCTGAACCCGACACCGCCGGACCCGACTCAGGCNAAGATCATGCAGCTGATGCCCATTGTGTTCACCTTCCTGTTCCTGTTCTTCCCGGCGGGTCTGGTACTGTACTGGGTAACCAACAANACCCTGTCCATTACCCAGCAGTACATTATTACCCGTCAGATTGAACGCGAGGGGTAAAAAGCAAACTCGTGAGTCTGACGCCCACCGACACCATCGCCGCCATCGCCACCGCCACGGGTCGCGGTGGTGTCGGTATTATCCGCCTGTCGGGCCCCCAAGCCCGGGCGATCGGCGAACAGATCACCGCGCAGCCCCTCAAACCCCGTCACGCACATTACCTTCCGTTTCTGAATACCCAAGGTGAAGCCCTGGATCAGGGCATTGNCCTGTTTTTCCCGGGACCCCACTCCTTTACCGGAGAAGACGTTGTCGAGCTTCAAGGCCACGGCGGCCCGGTTATTCTCGACTGGCTGTTGCGCAGCGCCTGCGAGCGGGGTGCCCGACTGGCCCGTCCCGGGGAGTTTTCCGAGCGCGCCTTCCTCAACGACAAGCTGGACCTCGCCCAGGCCGAGGCCATTGCGGACCTGATTGACGCCTCCAGCGAGCAGGCCGCCCGCAGTGCCCTGCACTCGCTCCAAGGCGCTTTCTCACACAAGGTCAATGAGTTGGTGGAAGCCCTGATCGCCCTGCGCATNTACGTGGAGGCCNCCATTGACTTTCCCGAGGAAGAAATCGACTTTCTCAGCGATGGCAAAGTGGCCGGAGACCTTGCCGACATTCGCCAGCGGCTGGACGCCGTGTTCGCCCAGGCCCGTCANGGCACGCTATTGCGCGACGGNATGAATGTGGTGATTGCNGGCAAACCCAACGCGGGTAAATCCAGCCTGCTNAATGCCCTGTCGGGGCGCGACAGTGCCATTGTCACCCACATCGAGGGCACNACCCGGGACGTCCTGCGNGAACATATNCACATCGACGGCATGCCCCTGCATATCATCGACACCGCNGGCCTGAGGGACACGCCGGATGAGGTGGAGAAAATTGGGGTGGAGCGGGCCTGGCAGGAAATTCATAGAGCCGACCGGATCCTGCTGCTGGTGGACAGTCAGAGCACNGAGGTCACTGATCCGGCCGCCCTGTGGCCGGAGTTTGTCCAGCAACTACCCGACCCCGGCAAACTGACGTTGATTCGCAATAAAATCGACCTTACCGGCGAGCCGGAAGGCGTGCGTCACGACGATCCGGTCTGTCTGGCCATCAGCGCCGCCAGCGGAGCTGGCATAGAGGCACTGAAGCAGCACCTGAAAAGCGTCATGGGTTTTGAGGATGCGGGTGAAAGCACCTTTACCGCCCGCCGCCGTCACCTGGACGCGCTGGAGAGGGCCCAAACCGCTCTGGACAACGGCTGGGAGCAACTGCAGCTTCACGCCGCCGGCGAACTGCTCGCCGAGGACCTGCGCCAGGCCCAAGAGTGCCTGAGCGAAATCACCGGTCAGTTCACTCCAGACGACCTGCTGGGCCGCATCTTTTCCTCCTTCTGCATCGGGAAGTGAAACGGCCAAAAAGATCGAAAAGCATCCAATAAAATACAAATAAGCCATTGTTTTATAAAGAAATTTATTCTATTTCTTTGCAGGCAGTTTGATCCGTTTTGCCCCCTCTTGCTCCGTTTGTGCTCCGAGTATAAGTTTTCGGAGCACAAAAGGAGCAAAACATGAAAATCACTATCCAGAAACGCGAACCAGATAAGAACGGCCACCGTGCCTTGCGACTGGTCTACTATCACGGTTCTAAGACGGGTCAGGACGGTTCTCGGGCGCAGAAGCGCTCATATGACCCCTGAACCTGTTCCTCTACGACAAACCCCGCCTTCCGGCGGAGCGTGAGCACAACAAGACCGTGAATCAGAAGGCTGAGGCCATCCGGGCAAAACGGCTGTTGGAAATCGAGTCCTGGAGAGGTTCCGGCACTACCTTCAGCATGAAGCCACCACCAAATCCGGAACCAAACTGGCCAAGAACACGACCAGCAGTTACTTCAACAAGGTTCGGGCAGCGCTCAACCAGGCTTATCGGGACGGCATTGTCCGCGACAACCCGGTTCAACAGGTCAAGTCCATCAAGCTGGAGAACACGAAACGGACTTACCTGACCCTGGAAGAGGTCCGGGCTCTAACCAAAGCCGAATGTCGGTATGACGTTCTGCGGCGGGCTTTCCTGTTTTCCTGCACTACTGGCCTTCGCTGGTCAGATATCCACAAGCTGGTCTGGGGTGAGATAGAGGAATTCGCCGATGGCCACTACCGCATCATTTTCCGGCAGAAGAAGCTGGTAAATGCCGGAAACTCACTTCAATACCTGGATCTACCAGATTCAGCGGTGAGATTGTTGAATCTGGACAATCGCGGAAAGCCAGGTGATAGGGTATTCAAGGATTTATAACACAGTCATCTCGTAGAGTATTTATGCCGCATTGCGGTACTCAAATGGCGTCATGTCATTGAGTGAATCGTGCGGTCGCTGGATGTTGGCTCTTGACTTTTGGCATGTTAGACCTAATCTTTTGCTAAGTCTTGCAAGAATTTCCTCGAGCGAGGCCGCGTGACGCGCGGAACTTGTGGGGGGTGTTATGGCAGCGCGCCAGTAAGCGATCTTCACACTCGACGAGTTGGCTGCCTGCTTGAAAGTCGGCAAGCGGACGCTTTACCGGCTCGCCGCGCACGGGGAGATTCCGACCTTCAAGGTCGGCGGGACGTGGCGGTTTCGTCAAACTGAAATCGATCGATGGATCAATGATCAGATCCAGGCAGGCAGAAAGAAGGAGGTGATACGCACAGATAAGCAGCCAAAGTCAGCGGAACATCCCGTGTTGCCTGGGCGCGCTGTCCGTCGCCGCGAGCAAACGGATTGAGTGAGTCTTCAATTGATTTCTGGAGGTGTGACATGGATATTGATTTCAAGAAATTGGCTCCCTGGAACTGGTTCAAAAAGGAGCAGGAAGAACAACAGAGCGCTGCCTCGCTGCCCGTGCAGCGCAATGACCTGCCGGTGGCAGGCGGTCCCGTCAGTCCCATCCTGCAATTGCATCGCGAGATCGACCGCCTCTTTGACGATGCGTTTCGAGGCTTCGGTTTTCCGGCGCAGGCCATGCCTCGATGGCCGTCGGACTTGCCGGGCATGCTGAAGCCGGTAGTTGACATCCAGGAAACCGACAAGCAGTACAAGATTTCTTTGGAGGTTCCCGGCGTCGAGGAAAAAGACATTCAGATCACGCTCGACAACGACGTGCTGATGGTACGGGGCGAGAAACGCCAGGAGCAGGAAAAGAAGGAGGGTGGCTTCCATCGCGTCGAACGCTCCTACGGCAGTTTCCAGCGTGTCCTGAACCTGCCTGACAACGCCAACCAG
>NZ_NZQP01000053.1:0-13920 GCF_002695945.1 Marinimicrobium sp.
ATCAGGGTCACAGCCCTCAGGGTGGATACTATTTACCGCGGCTCCCGGTGGACCCTGGTAGCTAGCCAGAGTCCGTGGACAGATACAAGGGTGGATAAGGGCGATAGCCCGTCATCCACCGCTTGGCTTCCTTTCCACGCTACGTCTTCTGAAAATCGATCACTATCTTAAACGTCACAGATCTTGATCGCCGCTTTCAATGACTCAACCTTCTCCTCATCCGTCGCCCGCGCCGGAATAAATTCCTGGGCCACGTACCCTTTGAAATCCACCTCCTGAATGGCCCGCATGATTGCCGGATAGTACAGCTCCTGGGAGTCGTCAATCTCGTGACGTCCCGGTACCCCGGCGGTGTGGTAGTGGCCGAAATATTGATGGTTGTCGCGAATGGTACGGATGATGTCACCTTCCATGATCTGCATATGATAGATATCGTAAAGCAGTTTGAAGTTTGGTGAATCCAGCCGCTTACACAGTTCAATACCCCAGGCCGAGCTGTCACACAGATAATCGGGATGGTCCACCTTACTGTTGAACAACTCCATCTGCAGCACAACGCCGCGCTTCTCGGCCTGTGCCAGAACTTTCTTCAAGCCTGTGACGGCGGCTTTCAGACCATCTTCCGGGTCCATGCCCCGAGCGTTACCGCTGAAACAGATCAGGTTGGTGTAACCCGCGTCGCTGACCAGATCAATGTGCTTACGATAGCTTTCGATCAGGGCACTGTGGTGCTCGGCATTACCAAACCCTTCCTCAAGGCTAAGCTCGGCACCGTTACACATGGACGAGTCCACCCCATGCTTTTTGAGAATGTGCCACTCCTTGGGGCCGATCAGGTCGATGGCCGAAAAGCCGATTCGTTTGACCAACTGGCAGAGTTCCTCCACGGAGAGGAAATCGTAGGTCCACCGTGCCACCGAGTGGCGAATATTACCCTTGAGCTGATGAGATTGTCCGTGGTGGTCGGCCAGTGCCCGGGGTCCCAGAGCGCTCAGGCTGGTAACGCCAAAAGCGCTGGCGACGGCACCGCGCAGCAGGGCGCGGCGGTTGAGAGAGTCAGTCATGGTTACAGTCCTCTTATGGTTTTGTTGTGGTTACCCCTCAGCGGCGCTGAAGCGTAATTTTCTGAATCGGATTGACCGAATTGTGTTCCTTGTGTCGCTGAATAAGACGGTTCAGCTGGAAGAGGGAGGTCAGCATGCTGTTCATGGCCATCAGGTAACCCCGTTTCTGGAGTTCCAGCAGTTCTTTGTCAGACAGCGACGATAACCTGTCCTGATCCAGTGTGTACAGTCCTTCAAGAGTTCGGCTCTTACCGTCTTTGTACAGCACGGTGATACTGATGGGCTGAATGAGGTTCAGCCCATTGAGGTGTTGGCAGAAAGCCCGGGTGGCCGCAGCGCCGGAGAGGTCTTCATGCAGGGCATTTTCGATTGCTTTGAGATAGTCCGTCGGCTGGCCTTGATCGTCGTAAAGTCCGGCTCCGGAATCCGAAAGGTCTTCAGCCCGAACCGCGAGGCTGACGCCTTCTGGGCCGTCGGCTCTGGTGAGCCGCACCGGGTAGGTCCGAATGGACAAAGGCGTATAGACGCCCTGCCATCCCTCATCACCCACAAAAAGGTTGGATTCCGGCTCAAGGGACGTCAGTGCAGTGATATCCCATTCTCCGAACTGGGGGTCTTTGGTGATCAGCACCGGAAAACAGCAGCCCGCGTTTCCGACCTCGGGAACCCTTAGTCGAACCACCTGGGCCTGGCGAAAATCATTGATCGCGCGCCGGGTATCTATAAACCGGTGCTTATGCTCTGAGGGTGATAGTGGAATCAATGTTGACATTGTAACTCCGGGAATCGATGAGTGTTCAGTCAGGCGGCCTGGCCCAACCAGCGGTCGATCAGGTCGCGGTGGCTCGGCAGCGAATCCAGAAGCTGCCGGGTAAGCTGTTGATTGCGGGTGAAGACCTGCTGGGCCAGTCGCTGTTGATCATACAGCCAGGCCTGACTGGAGAAGTCGGGTCTGAAGCCCATGCCATAAAGAACATACTGATAGCTGGCGGCGGGGAACAGCTCCAGAGCGCTGTCAAAGTCCGCGGTCTGGGGCCCACGGGTTGCCCAGACCGCAAGATCCTCCTTAAGGCTGTCGGGAATGCTGGCCGGGTCCCGGTGCGCCTTCCAGTATGACTCGGGGCGATCGTTCAGCATGTAGTGCAGCTTCAGGAAATCGATGATTCGCTGCCAGCGGTAGGNCATNGCCTGNTTGAANCGNTTCTCCATGATGGCCATGGTGTGGCGGTCGGCCGGCAGNTTTTCAGAAATGAANCGGGCCGACAGNTCAACCAGCATGATGGCGGTGGCTTCCAGGGGCTCGACAAATCCGGCGGACATGCCGACNGCAACACAATTTTTNTTCCACCAGCAGGCCCGGTGGCCAGANGAGAACTTGATGACTCTGGAATCTGCCTNGGACTCGCTCAGGTCAAGATNCTGACGCAGGGTAAACTCGGCTTCGTCTTCGCTGATAAAATNACTGGAAAAAACATGGCCTGTGCCGCGGCGATGCGTCAACCCGATATCCCANATCCAGCCGGCCGCTTTGGCAGTGGCCAGGGTGTGGCAGGGGATGGGACTGCGCTCGTCCGGGTANGGCGCCTGTACGGCAATNGCGCGATCATTGAACAGGATNGAATCCATCGGCTTGAAGGGAACACCCAGNGCCTGNCCCAGGANNCTGGACGCAAAGCCCGTGCANTCGACAAAAAAGTCTCCTTCCAGTTTCCCTGTCTGCTCCAGGGTGATNGCGTCGATAAATCCNTCNCTNGACAGGGACACGTTCGACACTGTGTCAACGAGATGATGGACTCCNAGTTNNTCCGTGGCGTGTTGCTTGAGTAGCTCGGCGAACTCGCCGGCATCCAGGTGATAGGCGTAATTGCAGGGNCCCTGNAANTCGGGNTCCGTCAGGGNTCTCGGCCCCAANCCCGCCTCACAGATGTGATGTTGAAAATTCGTTTCCGGNGCAAAGTGAGTCAGGTCGTTGATNTANGGCGCCAGATCCAGCCGCTCATAGGCGATNGGNACNGTGAACGGATGGTAGTANGCATCGCCGTTTCCGGTGTGCCAGNCGATGAACTTTCCGCCCTGCTTGAAGGTGCTGTGGCAGCNGGCNAAAAAGGTTTTTTCATCGATNCCNATTTTCTGCAGCGTGTTTTTCATGGTGGGCCAGGTGCCCTCGCCCACNCCGACGGTNGGTATNTCGGAAGACTCCACCAGTGTCACCTTCAGTCCGTCCGGNCGGTGACCGTTATGATGGGCGGCGATCATTGCGGCNCTNAGCCAACCGGCGGTGCCTCCNCCGACGANAACAACGTGACCAANGCTTTCCGTCATGATGACTCTTCTCCTGGCTTATCGTTATGGTTTTAANNCNCNTGCAGTTTCAGCAAAAAAGACCCGACAGCATGATTGCTGCCGAGCCAATCAGACACTGAGCTTTCGCTTCAGAAGTCTCCATGAACCTCCGGCGTCCCTGCCGGACTCACCGGTTTAGAAACGGGCGCGCAGACCGACCGAGTAGCGAGCGCCGGTATCAAAGACCGAAATGATCTGGTCTTCCTCACGGCCGCGGCTGACCAGCTCTTCTTCGGTGACGTTCACACCCTCAAAGTATACCGAGAAGATGTCGTTCACGTCGTANCTCGCGCTCACATCCCACTGGCCGTAGGTGTCCACCGTAAGCGGCTCGCTGGCGGGACCATTGTTGATCGCCTGCAGGAACTGCTCCCGGTTGTTGAACGCGACCCGAGCCTGGAATGGGCCACGCTCATAGAACACTACCGCATTCTGCGAGTCGCCGAGACCAATNAGGGCGAAGGTCTGATCGCGATCCTCAGATAGTTGCGCGTTACTGTCGGTTTTGGTGGCGTTCAGTGTCACACCAAAGCCATTATCCCAGAGGTGTGTCCAGGCCAGTTCCAGACCGTTGACTTCGGCGGTCTCGGCGTTGCGCGGACGGGTAACCCTCAGGGTTTCAGACAGACCGCGCAGTTCGTCGGGAAGCCCTTCGTCGGCAGCAATGTCGGCGCACTGGTCAGTGGCGCAGATGTTGTCCGGTGTCTCTGCGCGGTCGGCCAGGGTAAACTCTTCATCCGCAGCGAGGGTGACAATAAAATTCTCCACCTCTTTATTGAAGTACGCCACGGACAAATANCTGGCGTCACCGTAGTACCACTCGTACGAAATGTCCCAGTTNTCNGCGGTAAAGGGTTTGAGGTTCGGGTTGCCGCCTGACGCTGTCAGGTTCTGCAAACGAGGCTGGCCGATATTCAGCGCCGGAGACAGCTCGGTCAGGGTCGGGCGAGTAATGGTTTCATAGCTTGCAAAGCGCAANACCATATCGTCCTGAAGATCGATTTTGGCNTTGATGCTGGGCAGCAGGTTGGTGTAAGAGTTGCTCTCGGTGACCTCGGTCGGCGAGCCCTCTACGGTCTCAAACAGCGTCGGGTCGCCGGTGGCGACGATATCGCTAAGAACCGTTTGCACGGCATCGACCGACGTGGACGTTTCGGCATAACGGGCACCGACATTCACTGTCCAGGGCAGATTCATGACATCACCTTCAAAGGTGAAGTCCAGATACAGGCTGGAGATATCTTCCCGAACGGTATAGCGATCGTCATTCACTGTCAGCTCAAACATGTTCCCATCCTGGAGGGCCTGCCAGGTGGTGCCAATGTCGTTGCCCCGCATTTCGTCGTTCTCGTTGGCCTTTTCCTCGGTGAGCATTACGTCGTAAAGCTCCCAGTTGTCAAAGGTCCACCAGGTATCCTGAGCGCCGGGGAAGAAGCTGGGTGCGGTGAATTTGGTCATCAGCTCTTCGGGAGCGGATGCGTAGTAACCGCCATACAGGGAGCCGTTATCNACACCCACTGAGTAGTAGGCTTTTTCCCGNTCCTGGCGG
The DNA here is from genome assembly GCF_002695945.1 of Marinimicrobium sp. Lineage (NCBI taxonomy): Bacteria > Pseudomonadati > Pseudomonadota > Gammaproteobacteria > Cellvibrionales > Cellvibrionaceae > Marinimicrobium > Marinimicrobium sp. The sequence continues at coordinate 4,957 of NZ_NZQP01000053.1, forward strand.
TAGGCACCGAAACGCATTGAGGTAAAGCCACTGGTATTGTAGGGCGTGTATTCAAAATCCGCGCGAAGCTCGTTGATCTCATCCTGGCTGTTGGGGCCACCGGGAGAACCAACATGCATCTTCATGATGGAGCGATCCGGGATTTCACTGCCGTTGTAGCCTTCATGGTTGGCCAATGGGCGTCCGGAGCTCAGATCAAAATCATAAGTGTTGATATGACCGATTACGCCGAAGTTCTCTTTCCCGGCCATATCGTTCTCGGCATCCGAGTAAGACNCATCGAACTTGGCCACCAGCTCGTCGGTAACGTCCCACTCCACATTCAGGCCGAAGGCGTTGAGGGTGACGAACTTACTGTCCCCGTGGTTGACCACGAAATCGGTCGCGGCGCGGGTGTCTTCGGTGCCGACGTTATTCATGTAGGTGACGGTGCGGGTTTCGTTGTTGAAATCGACGTCCGTGACCCGGTTGGGCTCNAACCAGGCGGCCAGCGCGTTCAGCTTGGCGTCGACTTCATAGTTGGAGTGGAAGCCGTCGAAGGTGACCGTCACATCATCGGAGGGCGCGTACTGAAGTGAAACGTTCGCGTTGGTGCGGGTCCGCTTCTGTTGCTCGGTACGCATATCCAGGTTTCTGGGCGGCGTTACGTTGCCCGCCTGCAGATCGCCCTGTTCGTTGAACAGNTTCAGTCCGGGCCGNTAACCGGCGGTGAACAGGGAGTTGACGTAGTTCTCCCGCTCAGAGTGGGACACCGCCAACAAAACCCCCAGGGTGTCATCGGCAAAGGTATTACTGATCAGGCCCGATACGGTCGGGTAGGTTTTTTCATTCAGGCTCTCATAGGTGCCTTTGANCGAGCCGAACATTTCCAGGCCNTTGAAATCAAACGGTCGGGCNGTCTGGACATCAATGGCCGAGCCGATGCCGCCGGANGCCATGGATGGNTTNCTGGTTTTGTAGACNTTCACGCCGCGAACCAGNTCGGCCGACAGNGTGTCAAANCTNAATGCNCGGTCCTGGTTCTCGGTCGCCATCTGCCGACCGTTGACCATNACNGTATTAAAGGAGGGACCGAAACCNCGCACGGTGACCGACTGGCCNTCGCCGCCACTGCGGTCNATNGAAACGCCGGTAATCCGNTGCAGGGATTCGGCCACGTTGGTGTCGGGAAATTTACCCATGTCNTCGGCNGANATNGCGTCNACCACGCCGGANGAATCCCGNTTGATNTCCATGGANCGNTCGAGNGAGCCNCGNATCCCGGTTACNACCACTTCTTCAAANTTGCCGTNGGCGGCGTCCTNGGCAATGGCNTGAGCGCCTGCCAACGAAGACATGGCCACGATGATAGCGCTGGATAACTTATTCTTTTGTAGCATTGAATCTTTCCCCTTAGAGTCGTCATCGGTGCGGATAAAGAGCTTGCCGCTGCCGCTTACGGAGAGATTCAGTCCAGTGCCTTCAATCAGATGGAGCGCCGCTTCCACAATGGTGTAGTNACCTTGTAGCGGCTGGGTTTTGATATTCACCACCTGCTCGAACGGGACAATAACAGTCATATTTGACTGTTGTGCAAACTCCGTGAGCGATACGTCTGCTCTGCTTTCAGAGATGTTGAATTGTGCGGTTTCCCCCAGACGNGACGCATCCCCAGACGCATGAACTGCGCATGTGATCAGCTGGGTCAGCAGCACGGTCGGTGTTATTTTCAATTCAACGNTCTCCCCAACGGATCAGCTCCGTTGTATTACAGTGACGAACGGGTTGGTGTTTTCCGCTACAGGGTTCTGTATTTGTATCCGGTTGCGTGTTTGTTCAAAAGGGAGTAAAAGACGCTAAGGTCTTGTCTGCCGCCAGGAGTGGCGCATAATCCCTTGACGAGTATATAGTCTCATTTGCGGGTCCGCGAATGGGCCTTGGTGGTACTATAAAATAAGATGAGTGACTTTTCCCGTCGGATTCTGCCTGTGTTCAATTGGCCCGCTTTAATGGTCATAAAAACCATAAGGAATGGCTTGGTTGACCGCTCCCGAGTGGCGCTGCTGGTGCTTCTGTTTGCCGCTGGCGCAACGGCATCGGAACGCCAGTCNATAGTGCTNGCCCCCGGTTTGACGCTTCAGCCCCCCAGCGCNCTNTCGCTTGAGTCCGTCAGNAGTGATGCNGCGGACGNTGCGCCGGTGTTGGTCGGGTATATCGAGGGGGCGCCGGGNTATTTTCTGGCGGCCGACAGAGTCACCGGTAAACAGCGTGTCTCGGTGCTCTGGGAAAANCTGGAAATGGAAATGCGCGGCCGCGCAGATGCGCGTTCAATCGAGGTGGAGGACCGGGGCATTTTCCTGACCCAGAGCGAGGCGAAAGTCTGGTATCGCGNTTANCGGTACCGGCTGGATGGGGTCAANCTGCGGCCGGTGTACTATTTGCTTCGGCAGGATGATCAGAGTTATTGGCTGACACTGACTACGGCGGATGGCGTNGATCTGGAAGTGGTCAAGCCTATCGTCGATGTGATTCTGAAGCGNNTNNTCATCAGTNGNNAGACGGGCCGNNACTGAGCCNNNGCAGTNAAGGCCCGGCGTAACCGGGCCTCGANNGNATTACTGACAGCGNTAGATGGAGAATGTCTGGCGNCCATCCTCAGGCTCNCCCTNNGGCACGATGGTGTCGCCACCCAGNCGNANNGCTTCNTTNTTNCCCATGTTCAGCAGCTCGGTCGCCACTTTCTCTTCGCTGCGGCTGATNGGCCCGATNCTGTCGGCGACGCTGACGTTGGTGTCGCTNAGCTTCTCGCAGCCGCGCACGTTGGCCTCTTTGCCGACNACGATGTCTTCGGCTTGNTCATNCACTTTCACCCAGGTACAGGCGCTGGCCAGGCTGGCCATCAGGATCAACAGNGATAATTTTTTCATGGAGGTGTCCTCTAGCAAAGGGTAAGTGTCCGTTTGGNGCCGGTGAGACCACGTGGTGGCGGGTTGGGTTCCNGCGTTGTAGGGCATCTTATACCAAAGCCGGNGGTGGCGTCACAAGCGACTGGGCCGCAACCCTGANGGTTGGCGGCNCGGAGCCCGGAGNGTGGAGAGGTTCAGTGTGCCGGCTGTCGCCANGCNATCAGGNCCAGTGCCAGGGCGGNGAGCAGCAGGCCGGCGTTGATGCCCGGCGCCGCACCGGNGAANGCATCGGCGCCGAANCGCAGGGCGTGNCCCAGCGCNAGCAGCACCAGGCCGGCGCTGGTCAGCCCCAGCAGCCANCGCTTGGTGGGGGGNTGCCGGTCGCGCCATTGCGCGAGGATCATGGCGGCCAGGATCACGCCCCAGAAAATCCACTTGGAGGGCCACTGGAGCAGCACCTGGGTNATGGCGCTGACGACAAACGCCAAGGGNGTACCCCAGACAATGCCGGTCCAGAGGTTGTTCAGGGCATCCCGGTGTTTGCGTTTNGCCANCCAGATATTGATGCCGCTGACNGANACCACNGTCAGCGCCAGNCCNAGNGCCACCCAGAGCAGTTTCACGCCCAGGCCGCCAAAGTGCCCAAAGTGGATGCGATAGACCGAGAATATCGCCTGCCGCCCGGGTTCNCCGTCGCTNAANCCCACCTTGTTNAGGAAGTTGCCCGCGCCGTCGTAGTAAAACTGCTCGGCATAGATGAGTCGATCCGGGTAGTGAGTGCCCACCAACAGGTGCTCCTCGTCGGTATCCGGGTGCTCAACGGTGACGTAGATGGGGCGGGTGCCTTCCGGNGCGCGCNCNATGCTGTCCTGCAGGACGCGAGCTATGCCCAGAGGGCCCTCGCGCTCAGGCAGGTTCTCCGGGTGNCCNCCGTACACCGTCTCAATCACCGCNTCGGTATCACCGTCGTAAAANGCNTCNGCCGCNNCCCAACTGAGCATGNNGGCGAGACCGTAAAAGGCGCCGGTCACGGCAATCATGATGTAAAAGGGCAGCCCCCAGACGCTCAGGCGGTTGTGCAGGTCGGTCTGCTCCAGGCGNGCGTTGCCCTTGNGNCGGAAGTGAAAGGCATCCTTGAACAGTCGCGGGTGGGCCAANACGCCGGANACAATCAGNGCCAGCAGCATGGCGCCCAGCGTGCTCACCAGCACCATGCCCCAACTGCTCGGCAAGTGCAGGTACAGATGCAGGTCGGTCAGNATGTGNGTCCAGGGGTGTGCGGCGGGCTCCCCCAGGGTGCCGTCGGCATTGAGCACCCGNGCGCTGTGGTCGGACATCAANACNGTGCGGGGCATGCCGGGGCGGGGCAGCAGGACGTAGGCGTGCTCGGTGGGCTCCTGGCCCTCCATGAAACGCTGGTAGGCGCTCTGGATGGCCTCGGGGTTTACCTCGGTGTATTCCGACACCGTCGGTGTCTCCCAGCGCTCGAACTCCGGATAGAGTACGGCCAGCGTGCCGGACAGGCACACCCAATACATCAGCGCGCCGATGGCGATGCCCATCCAGCTGTGGCTGGCCAGGGAGTTTTTTACCAGTTGGGGAGANAGTCTGAAGGCCATAGGAGNGCGTCGTTATAGAAGAAAGAGGTAGCCGGCGCTAATCACGCCGGTCGCGATCAACGCCAGNGTCGGGCGCCAGAGTCGGGTGTCGGCCAGCACCCAGTAGCTGGCCAGACCCCAGAACACCGGCATCATCAACACCCCGGTCACCAGGCGGTTGACCGCNTCCCAGGGCAGCAGATCGGTGACCGTAAAGCTGAGCAGGGCACTGACAAGACCCGCTAGAGGCACACTGATCACCAGTTTGAGCACCTGCACACCCAGTAACGTGATCCGGGGCCAATTCAGAGTCCGCTGTTCCAGTTTGGTGTCCCGCGCGGGCTGTCGGTCCGGGCTGACCCAGCCGATCCAGAGCCAGGCGAGCAGGGCCGGGACGGTCAGGGCGAAGCACACGGCAAACTCCACCGGCTGGGCCCAGAGCCAGGCAATCAGTGACAGCATCAGCAGTATCCAGCCCAGACGGCGCCAGTGCGTCGGCTTGGGCAGGGGCAAACGCCAGCTGCGGTAAAGGCTCAGTACACCGGCAAAGCCGGTGGCGGTGGCCAGGGTTCCCAGTATCCAGCTCATGGTTTAAAACTCGACCGAGGCGGACAGAACCAGGCTGCGCGGCTCGGACAGCACCAGGTAGTTCGAGCCCGGGAAGCCGCCGACGGAGGCCCAATAGTTTTCATCCGACAGATTGTTCACTCGGGCTCGCAGGGTCAGGCCCCGTCCGTCCCACTCGGTCTGATAGCGGGCGCCCAGGTCCCAGCGGGTCCAGGCGGAGGCACTCACGGTGTTATCGGCATTGGCGTACTGATCATCGGTGTGAATGATCCGGGTATCCAGGGTCAGGCCGGGCAGGACGGTCAGGTCCCACTCCAGGTTCAGGTTGAGTTGGAATTCGGGTACTCCCACCGCCTGCTTGCCGTCGTAGAGGCCGCCCTGGGTCTGAGTCTGTTCACTGTCCAGGAAGGTCAGGCCACCCAGCACACGCATTGTGTCCAGCGGCTGGCCGAAAGCGCTCAGCTCCAGCCCTCGGTTGCGCTGCTCGCCGTTAACGGAAAACCGGTTGTTCTCCACATAGCCGCTGGGCAGCGCGGTATCAAACAGGCTGATGCTGCCGCCGTAGGTGTCGGCGTCGTATTTGAGCCCCACTTCGATCTGCTCGGCCTGGTAGGGCTCGAAGACTTCGCCGGCATTGTCGACCGGCTCACCGCCACTGGTGGCCGGGGCCACCTCGCCGGGCATCAGGCCCTCGATGTAGTTGCCGTACAGGGACACCTGGTCGCTGGGCTGATAGACCACGCCGGCGACCGGGGAGAGACGACCTTCGTCGTACTCCGAGGTCAGATTGCCGCTGGTGTAATCATAGCTTCGGGTGTGAATATCCTGATAGCGGGCGCCCAGCGTGACCAGCAGGGTGTCGCCAAGCAGCCCCAGCATATCGGCCAACGCGACACTCTGATTGTCCACCCGCTCGGTCACACCGGGGGCGGACAGATCACCGCCGACAAAGAAGTCGGGGGCGGGAGGGGCAACCGGTTCGGGGTTGTACAGGTTGCCGGAAAAGCCGGCAAAGTCTGAGAACGCATAAGCGTTTCGGGACTCGGAGGAGAAGTCCGTTGCCGACCCCACCAGTCGGTGGCTGACCGTGCCGGTCTGGAATTCACTTTTCACGCCGATTTCGGCGGAGCGCACAGAATCCTCCCGCACGTTATCAAACCGGTAGGTACTGGTGTTCCCTTCAGCGTCGCTGTTGGGGTTGGCCAGAATGTTGTCTTCCTCCCCCTCTCGGAGCCCGGCGGCGGCCCAGCCGGTGATGTGGTCGGTCAGGTCATACTCGGCCCGCACCACACCAAACAGTTGTTGTTCGTCGGTGTAGGTCCAGGGCTGGGCGAAATTGCGGTCCGAGTCCGGTGCCTCGGGCAGCTCGCCGGTGGGGGTCACACTGGGGCGGGGCGCATCAATGCGGTGATCCTGAAAACCCAGGTCGGCGGACAGGCGCAGGCGATCGCCCCGATAATCGGTACCGATGGCGGCGAGGGTCAGTTCCCGCTCCTGGTTCTCCACAGCGGTCTCGCCGTCCCGACGAACCAGGTTGGCGCGCACGCCGGTTTCCTGCTCAGCCCCGAAGCGTTCGCCGAAATCCAGAGCGGCGTAGCCCTGGCTCTGGCCCTCAAGGCCGAGCGTTACCCGGCGCACACCGTCCTCCGGCGCCCGCTTGGGTACCAGATTCACCGAGCCGCCGATGCCACTGCCACCGGGCGCCGCACCACTTAGGAAGGTGTTGGCACCGCGAAAGACTTCCACCCGCTCCAACAACTCCGAGGCGACGTACTGCCGGGGCAGTATGCCGTATAGACCGTTGTAGGTCATATCGTCGGAGAACACCGGAAAGCCGCGAATCACATACAGCTCCTGGAAGTTGCCAAAGCCTTTGGCCACCCGGACCACCGGGTCATTCTGGAGCACGTCCGCCACGCTGCTGGTCTGCTGGTCCAGCATCAGCTCGGCGGTGTAGTTGGTACTGGTGAACGGTGCATCCATCATGTCCAGGTTGCCGAACACGCCCACCCGGCCGCCGCGGGCCACCTGACCACCGGCATAGGCTTCGGGCAGCAGCACCTGGGAGCCGTCGGCGGTAATGACCATCTCTTCAATCCGCTCGGTCGACCCGGTCTGCGCCAGTGACGGCGAACACAGCGCACTGGCTGAAATCAGCAGGGAGAGCGATTTGAGGTTAAACAGGGACGACGAAGGATTGCGCATAGCGGGTTCGGTTCCGGAGAGTCATTGAGCAAGAGGTGTTGAATAAGGCGCATGATAACGAGATAGTTTCTCATTTACAATAAGATTTGTTTCCAGTGCTGGGTTGCTTTGTCATCAAGGCGGAGACTGCTGCCCAAAAAGCCCGACGGGTCCATGTAAATTAGTGTTAAAGCGCCTGTCGGAGTCGTCTGGTGTGCGGTGTCTGGGCGTAAAATCGAGGGCTTACCCGACGATCCCCCAACGAGCATGCACCTGATGAATAAACTCTTGGCGATGACCCTGTTGATTCTGTCTCTGTTTCCGGCCGGCGTGGCACACAGCCAGTCCGGTGATCCGGGGGTCGTCGTCCAGACCGTGGTTCAGAAACCGATCCGCAACCGCATCGAGGCGCTGGGTACGCTGCGCGGCAATGAATCCATCCACCTGACCTCCAATGTCACCAAAACGGTCACCCGCCTGAACTTTGAAGACGGTGAGCGGGTAGAAAAGGGCCGGGTGCTGGTGGAAATGACCAGTGCGGAGGAGATTGCCCTGCTCGAGGAGGCGCGCACCAACGCCGAGGACGCGGAGCGGCAGTGGCGCCGGGTGCGTTCGCTGGTGGATCAGGGGGCGGCGTCGCAATCCATGTTGGACGAGCGGCAGCGCGAATATCATTCGGCCCAGGCCCGCTACAACGCCCTTGAGGCGCGACTGGAAGACCTCCGGTTGCGTGCGCCCTTCGACGGGGTGGTGGGGCTGCGCAATATCAGCGTCGGTGCTCTGGTCACCCCGGGAGATCTGATTACCACGCTGGTGGACGATCGTCAGATGAAGCTGGATTTCACCCTGCCGGCGGTACACCTGCAAGCGGTGGAGCCGGGGCTGGAGATTCGCGCACGCAGTCGGGCCCTGGGTAACCAGCTGTTTGAAGGTGTGGTATCCAGTATCGACAATCAGGTGGATCCGGTCTCGCGGTCCTTTATGGTGCGGGCGGTGCTACCCAACGATGACGGGCAGCTCAAGCCCGGGTTGTTGATGACGGTGGAGCTGTTCACCCGCGAGCGCGAAGCGGTCATGGTGTCGGAAGCGGCGTTGATGTCCGAAGGTGGCGGCCACTATGTGTTCGTGATCGTGAACCCGGACAGTGAGCCGGTGGCGGAGCAGCGCCCCGTCAAAATTGGGCAACGGTTTTTTGGGCGAGTGGAAATTCTGGAAGGCCTGTCGGCGGGAGAAAAAGTGGTGACCCACGGGTTACAGAAAGTGCGCGCCGACCAGCCGGTGGTCATTACCGCCGAAGACAGTGGCAGCGACCCCTTACCCGAATTGCTCAATCAATCCCAATAACCGAGGAGACACGCCATGTTGTTGTCCGATGTCTCCATCAAGCGGCCGGTGTTTGCCTCGGTCATCTCCCTGATCCTGATCGCCCTGGGCCTGCTGGCCTACGATCGATTGACGTTGCGTGAATACCCGGATATCGATCCGCCTGTGGTGTCCATTCGCACCAACTACCCGGGCGCTGCGGCGGCGGTGGTGGAAACCCGTGTGACCCGACTGCTCGAAGACCGGGTGGCGGGAGTCGAGGGCATGGAGTACATCGAGTCCTCAAGCGAAAACGGCCGTTCGGATATCACCATCCGCTTTAATGTCGACCGGGACATTGATGCCGCCGCCAACGATGTGCGTGACCGGATTTCCCGCGCCCTGAACAATCTGCCCACCGAGGCCGA